>CAYSKY010000279.1:0-5103 GCA_964431425.1 uncultured Burkholderiales bacterium | reverse complement strand
ACAGACGACCTTTGTTGCTGTGTAAAACCCGAATTTCCGGGCGGGTACCGCGACTGATTCCGGGTTCATAAACAGCCAACAGCAGCATTTGAGTAACCGGTGTCATGGTGATATTATGAGGAACAAACGCGGCTGTCAATACGCACCACAACAACGGAGGAGCCATGCGAAAAATCCTGAATTTACCGGTACTTGCGGCAGTGATCTGGCTGGGCGTGACGGTATCGGCCCCTGTTGCAAACGCGCAACCGGCCGCCGCCGGTCCGGCACTGGCCTTCCCCGGCGCGCTGGGCTGGGGCGCGCAGACCCCGGGCGGGCGGGGAGGACGCATTATCCGCGTCACCAATCTCAATGCCGACGGGCCCGGCTCGTTCAAGGCGGCCATCGAGGCCAAGGGCCCGCGCATCGTCGTGTTTGAGGTGGGCGGCGTGATCGACATGGGCCGCAAGGTGCTGGAGCTGCGCGAGCCGTTCATCACCATCGCCGGCCAGACCGCGCCCTCCCCCGGCATCACACTCATCAAAACGGGCCTGAATATCCGCACCCACGACGTGATCATGCGCCACATCCGCATCCGCACAGGTGCCGACGGCGCCGCCAAACGCAGCGGCTGGGACCCGGACGCTCTCGGCACCGTGGCGGCGCAACGCGTGATCGTTGACCACTGCACCATGACCTGGGCCATCGACGAGAACATGTCTGCCTCCGGCCCGCGCTTCAAGGGCAAGGACATCAACGAGTGGCGCGCCAACACCTCGCACGACGTGACCTTCTCCTACAACATCGCCTCGGAAGGCCTCGCGGATTCCTCGCATCCCAAAGGCGAACACTCCAAGGGTTCGCTGATTCACGACAACGTCACCAACATCCTGTTCGTCGGCAACCTGTGGGCGCACAACGTGGAGCGCAGCCCGCTGTCCAAGGGCGGTGTACGCGGCGCGGTGGTAAACAATCTCATCTACAACCCCGGCCGGCGCGCGATGCATTACAACCTGATGCTGTTCGAGTGGGGCGATCACCCGCCGGTGAACGGGCAGATGAGCGCCGTGGGTAATGTCATGCGCGGCGGCCCTTCCACCGTCGGCAAGCTGCCCTTCATGATGCTGGGCGGCGATGGCGACCTGGAGTACTACGCCAAGGACAACATCGCTGTCGACAAGTACGGCGAGCCGCTACCGATGTTTGGCCGCTACGGCGAGACGCGCGCCAAACTGATTGAAATGAACGCACCGGTTTCGTGGCCCGCGGACGTGAAGCCGATCGCGGCACGCGACGTGGAGCGGCATGTACTGGCCAATGTCGGTGCGCGTCCCTGGGACCGCGATGCCGATGACCTGCGTGTGCTCTTTTTTGTGGTGGAAGGCCGCGGGCAGATTATCGACGACGAGAAAGAAGTCAGCGAGTATCCGAAGCACAAGGAAACGCGCGCCCCCTTCGTCGAAGCCGACTGGGACCTCGCCACCATGTTGCCGAAGTCCGGCCGCTTCCCCGGTCAGAAAGGCCCCATTCAGGAACACCTGAGCCCGACCGATATCTCGGTTCGCAACTAGTTGCTGCACCAGTACAAACGGCACGACTGAATGGTCGTGCCGTTTTCTTTTTGGGTGGCACTTGCAGGCCGGCTCAGGTGCCGGGCTGGATGTAGGGCACGCTGGCAAACAACAACCGTTCGCGCCGGCGCGGGTCGCTCACCACGCGCGATTCGGCGTCGAACACCATGGTCTTTCGCGTCTCCAATTCATACGCAGGCCAGCCGGGCGTACCGGTGCGGGCGAATTCGATGAACGCTTTCATCATGCGCGTGCTCACCGCGCGCCGCGCCGGCGACATGCCGGGTGTGGTGCCGAACACGAGGCCGATGTCGTCGGTATGTTGTGCGCGCTCGAAATCAAGCTGATACACGAAGGCGGGCGCACCCGCTTTGGCCCGTTCTTCGGCCTCAATGATTTGGCCGCGCCAGCTGCGACCCGCGGTGGCGGCGGCAATGAAAACTTCGGCTGCACTGTAGGTGGGAAACCATTCGCGATAGGCCGCCACCACTTGCTCGGGTGAAATGTCCACGCGCAATTCCGGCCCCAGGCGTGCAGGCAGGTTGTTCCAGTCCAGGTCCTGAAACAGGCGGTGTCCGGGCGGGAAAAATGCGCGCGTCTCGGCCACCGTGTTGCCCAGCATCATTGGTATCGACAGCCCTTGCGGGTGCGCATCGGGATAGAACGGGTGCCGCAGCAGCGAGCGGTTATCGAGCACCGGACCGAAGTAAACCGCGCCGCCCAGAATCGGATCAACGGCATCGAGCGCGGCGACCAATTGCGCCGGTGTTGCGGTCGCAGGGTCGGCATTGAGGCGGGCCAGATAGGCCGACGCGCGCCGCGCTGCATTGAGCGGCCCCGAAGCCGTGACCTGCTGGCCACTCATGGTGGCCGCCTTGTGGAACAGGCCCACGGCGGCGGGCATGGCCATGAGCGTGGCGATCTTGGCACCGCCGCCCGACTGGCCGAAAAGCGTCACATTGCCCGGGTCACCGCCGAACCCGGCGATGTTGTCGCGGACCCATTTGAGCGCGAGTACAAGGTCGAGCTGGCCGGCATTACCGCTATCGGGGTAGCGCGAGTCGAGCCGCGCAAGTGAGAGGTATCCAAAGGCATTGAGACGGTGGGTGATGGTCACGACGACTACATCACCCGCCGCGGCCAACGTCGCGCCGTCGGTGAGCGGATCATTGCCGCTACCGGTGGAATAGGCGCCGCCGTGGATGTACACCATCACGCTGCGCTTGGCGCGTGCGTCGGCGGACGGCGTCCAGATAGTGAGGAACAGGCAATCCTCGCTTTGCTGGCCACCGTTGGTGCCGCGTTGAGGACAGGCGAGGCCGGATTGCACGGCGCGCACGAGACCGGAGGTAAGGGGCGCAGGCAGCGGTGCGCGAAAGCGCGTCTTTGTCGTGTCGATTCCGTAGCGGATGCCACGGAAAACATGCACGCCGTGATCAAGCAGCCCTTCAAACTCACCGGCCGCACACGTCACGCGTGGCGCCGTCGATGATTGCGCGATGGCAGCGCCCGGCATCGCCATCGCCAGACCCGCCTGGATCAGGCGCCGGCGCCTAATGTCAGCCAATGGTGCCGACTCATCGGCGCACATCGAGGCTGCCGGATTCGAAGGCGTCGATGTCGGCCTGGCGAAACAGGCTGGCGTCGCCCGGCAGGGAATGCTTGAGACAGGTCAGCGCGAGTCCGCTCCTGGCCATCGCTGCAATATCGCCGCCGCCGGCATGCACGTGAAGGACACCTACTGCGAAGGCGTCACCCGCGCCGATGCGATCCACAATACCGGTGACAGTGACATCGTCGGTCTGATGGGATTCGGTCGGTGTATCGATTCGCGCGCTCAGGCGGTTGCAGTCGGCGGCCTCAGAGCCGCGCGCGGTCGACGCAATCAGTCGCAGGTTCGGGAAGGCGGCGAAGGCCGCCATTGCCGCTTCGCGGCGGCGCTCGGGTCCGTCGCCGGAAAGCGGCCGCCCCAGCACCAGCGAAATATCGCGATTGTTGCCGAACAGGATGTCGGCGCATTCAATCAGCTGGCGAAGAATGGCCGGCGGATCGCTGTCCCAGTTTTTCCACAGCAACGCCCGAAAATTTCCATCGAAGGAGACCGGCACACCCAACTGGCGTGCCGCCTTGGCTGCGTCGATGGCCATCACTGCCGAAGCGGGTCCCAGGGCGGGCGTGATGCCGGACAAGTGCAAACGCGCCGCACCTGCCAACAGCCGGTTCCAGTCGAAGTCACCAGCGCGTGCCCGTGCGAAGCTGGAATCGGCACGGTCGTAAATGATTTCCGCCGAACGCAGGCCGGCGCCGTGCGCCAGGAAATACAAGCCCATGCGTCCGGGCCGCAGCGCTACCGCACTGCAATCGACGCCATGCCCGCGGATCGCCGCTACAGCACCGCGCCCCAGCGCGTTGTCAGGCACGGCGCTGACCATAGCGGTGCGATGCCCAAGGCAAGCCAGGCCCACCGCCACATTGGCTTCCGCACCGCCGACATGCACATCAAAACCGCCGGTCTGCATGATGAGTTCGCGGCCCGGCGAAGACATCCGCAGCAACAGCTCACCAAAGAAAACAAACGGGCCGCTCACGGCTTGCCTTAGCGAGCCAGCCAGCCGCCGTCCACGGCCAGTACATGCCCGTGTACGTAATCAGCCGCGCTGGACGCGAGGAACACCGCAGCGCCGCCAAGGTCAGACGCCCGTCCCCAGCGTCCGGCGGGAATGCGCTCGAGAATCTGGCGATTGCGATTCTCGTCCGCGCGCAAGGCGGTGGTGTTGTTGGTCTCAATGTAGCCAGGTGCGATGGCATTGACGTTTATACCTTTGCCCGACCATTCGTTGGCCAGCGCCTTGGTCAGCCCGCCAATGGCGCTCTTGGAAGACGTGTAGCTGGGCACGCGCACGCCGCCCTGGAAGGTCAGCATGGAGGCGATGTTGATGATCTTGCCGCCACCGGCGGCGATCATATGCTTTGCCGCCGCCTGCGAGAGGAAGAAAACCGACTTGAGATTCGTGTCGAGCACGGCATCCCAGTCTTCCTCGGTGAAATTGATGGCGTCGTTGCGGCGGATGATGCCGGCGTTGTTCACCAGGATGTCGAGGCGCCCGAGCCGGGCGATGGTTTCATTGATGACGGAGGCCACGGGTGCGGTGGTGGAGAGGTCGGCTTTCACCTGCTCCGCACGACGGCCCAGCGCGTGGATCTGCGAAACAGTTTCGTCCGCCGCGGAACGTCCGACGCAGACCACGTCGGCCCCGGCGCCCGCCAACGCCACGGCAATGGCCTGACCAATGCCGGTATTGGCGCCGGTGACGACGGCAACTTTGCCATCCAGGTTGAACGGGTTCATTTCAGCTGGCAGATGTCGAGGACGTTCTTGTCGGTGTAATCCATGTTCTCACCACCCATGGCCCAGATGAAAGCATACGACTTGGTGCCCGAGCCCATGTGGATCGACCACGGCGGCGAGATGATGCCTTCTTCATTGCCGGTCACGATGTGGCGCATTGCCTCGGGTCGGCCCATGTAGTGAAACACACGGTCATTCTCACCC
>CAYSKY010000278.1:4441-5111 GCA_964431425.1 uncultured Burkholderiales bacterium | reverse complement strand
TCATGGCCCTGTTGGCGCGGAAATATGCGATTGATCCCGCGCGCATTGCCGCCCACAAGGATTTCGCCAGCACCCTTTGCCCGGGAAAGAACCTTTATCCCTATGTCCGTGAAGGCTATTTTCGCGAAGAGGTCCGGCGCCGCATCGGCCCCTGAGCCGGTACACATCGCTACACCGCGGCCGGGGCGGGCGCGGGCCCGGATGCGATAATGGCGGTTTGATGCCGGCACCGCCGGCGCGCGTGTTTTCCCGATCCAGTTGTCACCGGAGGCTGCATGTCCGATTCACCGAATTCGTCCCGCTGGGGTTTTTTTGCCCGCGTGTGGGGTTTCATTGATGCCTGCCGGCGTTTCACGCTGAATGTGCTGTTCCTGCTGGTGATTGTCATCATCGGCATCGCCCTGTCGGCACCGGGTGCGCCGCCGCTCAAGGAAAAAACCGTGCTGGTGCTGAACCTGCATGGCAAGATCGTCGAGCAAAAATCAGGCGGCACGCGCCAGCAGATCATGAGTCGCTGGTCCGGCGAGCAGGACGGCGAGATGCAGCTACGGGACATCCTCAATACACTGGATGCGGCGGCCAAGGACGAGAAGATCGAGCGCGTCCTGCTGATGACCGACGATTTCGACGGCGCGGGCCTGGCCACGCTGCGTGAAGTGGCCGGCGCACT
>CAYSKY010000278.1:932-4431 GCA_964431425.1 uncultured Burkholderiales bacterium | reverse complement strand
GCGTGTACGTGCGGCGGGCAAACAGGTCATCGCATGGGGCGGCAGCTACAGCCAAAGTTCGTATTTCCTGGCGGCACATGCCTCGGAGGCCTATATGCATCCGATGGGCATGGTCATGGTCGACGGCTTCGGGCGGTACCGGAATTACTATCGCGCCGCACTGGACCGGCTGGGTATCACTGCCAACATTGTGCGGGTCGGCAAGTACAAGAATGCGGCGGAAACCTATTTCGCCAACGGGCCGTCGGAGGATTCGATGGAATCGGAGAAGGCCCTCTATGACGGCCTCTGGCAGACGTATACAGCCGACGTGGAAAAGGCCCGCAAGCTGGAACCGGGCAGCATCGCCATGGGGATCGAAGAGATCAACCAGCGGCTAGCCACTCACAAGGGTGATGCCGCGAAGATGGCGCTGGAAGGCAAGCTCATCAACGGCATCAAGACGCGCGATGAATTGCGCGCGATGTTGGTGGAACGCGGCGCAAAGGATGATGTGAACAAAACCTTCCGGCAGATTTCCTATGCGGCCTATGCACCCACGGTGCGGCCGGCGTTCAGTGGTGATGCGGTGGGCGTCATTGTGGCGGCGGGCGAAATCAGCGACGGCAATGAACCGGCCGGCCGTATCGGCGGGCGTTCCACCTCGGAACTGATCCGCCGCGCGCGCGACGACGACCGTATCAAGGCTGTGGTACTGCGGGTGGATTCGCCCGGCGGGAGCGCGGTGGGATCCGAACTGGTGCGTCGCGAACTGGAACTCACGCGTGCTGCGGGCAAGCCGGTCGTGGTCTCGATGGGCGACGTCGCCGCCTCAGGCGGTTACTGGATTTCCATGTCGTCCGACGAGGTCATCGCCGATCCGGCCACTATCACCGGTTCCATCGGCGTGTACGGCTTGCTGCCGACCGGCAAGGAGGCCATGGAAAAATTGTCGATCAATACCGGCGGCTACACAACGACCTGGCTGCGTGGCGCGGAGTACGACCCGCGCCGCACGTTGGACCCGCGGTTCGAGGAACTGGTGAAACTGTCGATCGAACGCATCTATTCCGACTTCACCACCAAGGCGGCCGCCGCGCGCAAGACCACGCCCGACAAGATCGATGCCGTCGCGCAGGGTCGTGTCTGGACGGGTACGCAAGCGAAGGAACGGGGACTGGTGGATCGGCTTGGCAGCTTTGGCGATGCCGTGAAGTCAGCCGCATCGCGCGGCAAGGTCGGCGAAAGCCCGCGGGTGATCTACATCGAGCCCGAGCGCAGCAAGCTGGAATCGTTCCTCGAACAGTTCGGCGCGTCGATCACGCAGTCCCTGCAGGCGCATTTTGACTTGCAGATCCTGCCCGCCGGGTTGCCGGTGAAGGCCGCGCGGGATGTGCGGGCAGACCTCACGTGGCTGGGCGAGATGGCCGGTGGCGCTGAGGGCGGCAGGCCGTTTGCTGCAGTGGTGCACTGCCTCTGCCGGCCATGACGGCTTCGTTCCGCTGGAAGCAGGCCCTGCTGTTGGCAGGGCTGGTGGTGTTGGCCGGATGCGCTGGAATGAGCACGCCCAAACGACATTCACCAGCCGAGATCGCGGCCTATACGCCGGCAACATTTGTTGCGCCGATTGCGTCCGCCGAGGGCGAGCGTGCGGAATTCAATGCCGCAACCGAAAAGATTCGCCTCGCCCTGGCGCAGCCGGGTAACCCGGCGCTGGCGGCGGATGCATTGGATGCGATTCTGTTCATGAACACCGAGCGCCAGGCGGGAATATCGCTGCTGGCGACCACCTTGCCCGTGCTGGCATCGCGTCCGGTCGATGAGCAACGCACTGTCCTGTCGGTGGCGCACGCCTTGTATGCCACCGAGGCCGCGCCGCAATTGCGCCAATTGTTGCCTCAATTGGGTACCCCGCGCGAGTTCTGCATCGCCGCCTATGCCATCCTCAAGGCGGATGCCTCGGCCGGCACACGCGCGGCGCTACGCGAAACCCTACTGGTGCGTTTCCCCGAGAGCCTCAACGAGCCGCGGCTGCGCGCCCTGATGCGGACGCTGACCACCGAAGTCGCGGCTGACATGGCGGCCCGGCCGCCGCTGGCCGATCTACTGGCGGCGCCGTATCGCAACGCCGGCCCGTTGCTGCCCGTCATCGTCAGCTTCCAGCGGCCGGGCCGGAATGTATTCGGGCTTGCTATGGTGCGCGGCGCCGACGGCCGGTTCGTACGCAATCCCGATGGAAGTTACTTTGCCATTCCGCATCTGGCGCGAGCGTTGACCACGCTGCCGGGCACCATCACCAATGGCAACACCCCGCAAGGGCTGTTCACCATCGTCGGTGCCGGTACCGCCACCAACCGATGGATCGGCCCGACGCCCTATTTGGAATCCAAAGTGCCATATGAAGCGACGGTGGAAGAGTTTGCCCACGCGGACGTCGGCGGTGAGTGGAGCGAAGGCGTATATGAAAGCTTTCTGCCGGCCAGCTGGCGGGGCTATGCACCATTCAAGGAAGCGTTTCTGGCCGGGCAGGCGGGTCGCAATGAAATGCTGATCCACGGTACCACCATCAATTCCAACTACTACACCGGTGCGAGTTACTTCCCCGGCACGCCCTCTGCGGGCTGCCTCGTCGCCATGGAAACCTGGGACCCGGCCGATGGCCGCATGCGCAGCAGCAACCAGCTGACACTGGCAAAAGTGTTCACCCAGGCGGGCACGGACCGCGGTTACCTGGTGGTGGTGGAAATTGACGATCACGCAGCGCCGGTGGATTTGGCGGAGGTATTGCCCGCGGTGGAGCGCGCGCAGGCCATGGGGCGCACCGTTGCCTCGGTGCAGCCCCTGGCGGGGTCCGACTAGGCGCCCAGCATCGTTTCCGGCGCCACGAACTCGTGGCCCAGCGCCTCGGCCACTTCCTTGCAGGTGACCTTGCCGTTGCAGACGTTCAGGCCGTTGCGCAGGTGCACATCGTTCTGCAGCGCCTTCTTCCAGCCATGGTCCGCCAGTTGCAGGGCAAAGGGCAGGGTGGCGTTGTTCAAGGCAAAGGTTGAGGTGCGCGGCACGCCGCCCGGCATATTGGCCACGCAATAGTGCACCACGTTGCCGACGCGATAGGTCGGCTCGGCGTGTGTCGTGGCGTGGGCGGTTTCGGCACAACCACCCTGGTCGATGGCAACGTCCACAATCACCGAGCCGGGCTTCATGGCATCCACCATCGCTTTGGTGATGAGCTTCGGCGCAGCGGCGCCCGGGATCAGCACGCCGCCGACGATCAGGTCACCGTTCAGTACGTGCTGCTCGACGTTGTCGCGATTGGAAAACACCGTCTTCACGCGGCCATTGAACATGCGGTCGATACGACGCAGCGCGTCCACGCTGCGGTCGATCACCACGACATCAGCGCCCGTACCGACCGCCATTTGCGCCGAATTGGTGCCGACCACACCGGCACCGAGAATGACGATCTTGGCGGGCGGCACGCCGGCCACACCGCCCAGCAACACGCCCATGCCGCCGTGCG
>CAYSKY010000278.1:0-922 GCA_964431425.1 uncultured Burkholderiales bacterium | reverse complement strand
AGCCTGGATGGCCATGCGGCCGGCCACTTCCGACATCGGTGCCAGCAGCGGCAAGCCGCCGCCCGGCTGTGTCACGGTTTCGTAGGCAATACAGACGGCGCCGCTTTGCATGAGTTCCTTGCACTGGTCGGGATCGGGTGCCAGATGCAGATAAGTGAACAGCAATTGACCGGGCCGCAACATGGCGCGCTCCACGGCCTGTGGCTCCTTGACCTTGACGATCATCTCGGCACGCGCAAAAACGTCTGCAGCAGTGGCAGCAATCGTTGCGCCGGCCTTCTGGTAGTCGGCATCCGAAGCGCCGATGCCGGCACCCGCATCGCGTTCCACCAGTACGGCGTGGCCGTGAGCGGTCAGTTCGCGCACGGACGACGGGGTGAGTCCGACCCGATATTCGTGGTTCTTGATTTCCTTCGGGACGCCTACCAGCATGGTTTCTCCTTGGTTTGGGTGAGGTTGCCGGCCATTGGGCTTGTGGCCCGCCGGTGGTGGGACAGTGGATCCGGCGTCACCAGACGCCGGTGTTTTTCATCGATAGCCATGGTTCTTCTGGGGGCAGGGCGCCGCCCGCCTGCAGCAATTCAATCGAAATCTGGTCGGGCGATCGCACGAATGCCATTCGTCCGTCACGCGGCGGTCGGTTGATGACGACGCCGGCATCCATCAGCTTCTGGCAGGTCTCGTAGATGTTGTCGACGGCGAAGGCGATGTGTCCGAAATTCCGGGCACTGCCCAGGTCCTCCCGGTCCCAGTTATGGGTCAGTTCAATGGCCACCGATTCATCGCCGGGAGCGGATACGAAAGCAAGCGTATAGCGTCCGTTGGGATTGTCGTTGCGGCGCGTCAGCACCAGCCCGAGCTTGTTGCAATAAAAGTCCAGCGAGGCGTCGAGATCGTTGACGCGGACCATGGTGTGCAGATA
>CAYSKY010000277.1:0-5114 GCA_964431425.1 uncultured Burkholderiales bacterium | reverse complement strand
TCCTGTTCCCGCGCCTGTCGGGGCCGCTGTGGCGCATGCCGGGGGATGAATCTTCCACCACCGGCCTGTCGGAGGAAATGTCGCCCGGTGACATCAGCAAGCTCTCGCAGTCGGAGGCCGTGGCATTCCGGGTGGACTTTGATTCGGTGGTGCCGCAAAACGACGACCTTTACTGGCGCGGCCCCGTGCTGGGTGAACATGTCGGCCGGGCCTGGCGCATGTACGCGCCCGAGCTACGCCGTGAAACGGTCTATCAGTACACCGGCGCGCCCATCAGCTACCGGGTGACCATGCAGCCCAGCAACAAATACTGGCTGTTCGCTCTGGACCTGCCCGCCGCGCGCGTGGACAACGCAGACATCACCGACGACTTTCAATTGCGTTCGCGCGCGCCGGTCAGTGCGCTCAAGTCCTACGCCATGTCATCGCACCTTCGTTATACCTACGGCACCAGCATCTCCGACCGGGACCGCGCCCGCTACCTGCGGCTCACCCCCAACATCAACCCGCGCAGCGTGGAATACGCCAGACAGTTGCGCGCTGAAAATCCCGACCCGAAGGCGCTGATCGAAAAACTGATGGCGCGGTACAACAAGGAGTTCGAATACACGCTGGAGCCGCCCAAGCTCGGCACCGATCCGGTGGACGAATTCCTGTTCGGCTCAAAGAAGGGCTTTTGCGAACACTACGCCGGCAGTTTTGTGTTCGTGCTGCGCGCTGCCGGCATTCCGGCGCGGGTGGTCACGGGCTACCAGGGCGGCGAGATCAATCCCATCACCCGCCAGTTGGTGGTACGGCAGGCCGAAGCGCACGCCTGGGCTGAGGTCTGGCTTGACGGTGTGGGCTGGGTGCGCGCCGACCCTACCTTTGCGGTCTCTCCACTCCGCATCAGCCGTGGCTTGACCGAGGCGCTGGGCCCGATTGGCGTCCTCAACACGATGATGGATGCCGATAAATTCGGCTTCCTCAAGCAGATCGCATTTTCCTGGGACGCCGTCAACAACCAGTGGAACCAGTGGGTGATCGGCTTCAACCAGGACCGCCAGAGCTACGCGATGGAGTTGTTCTTCGGCCTGAAGGAAGTTGACTGGCGTGATCTGGCCCGCGCGCTGCTGATCGGCGTGTTTGCCACGGGATCGTTGGCAGCACTGTTTCTCATCTGGCAATCTTACCGGTCGCGCAAGAGCCCGGTGGTGATGGCGTACGAGCGCTTCTGCCGCAAACTTGCCAAGGCCGGGCTGCCACGCGCGCCGCACGAAGGTCCGCTGGATTATCTGCAACGCATCTGCCGCGAGCGACCGGCACTGACCCACGATGCCACGGCGGTGGTGTGCGCGTACGTGGACCTGCGTTACGCCGCGCCCGATACATCGGACGCCACGATTTCGGGATTCGCTGCGTTGGTGCGAAGGTTCCGGGCCCAATAGGAAAACTCAAGCATTGGCGCGCCTTTCCGGGCAAAAAGCCGCTGGAAGGCTCGTGGATGCTGGGGTTTAACCAAATTGTGCGGTCACATTGCATGGCAGCAGGGTTCCTTGAGCGACGGCCGAGAAATCCCCCGATGCCCCGCTACGCCTGCATCGCGATGCATCCGCCCCCTTTAGAAAAGGGGGCAAGCAATGGAAGCCCGTACAGAATTGCTGCTTGGGGGATTTGCGATGCGTGCGATCCGTCGATGCAACTTCACGGGAATCGGCTGCTCCCGTCAACTCGCATGATCCAACAACCGCCCCCACACGCCAGCACGACCCTGTAAAGTTCCCCCATCGCGATACCCCCTTTCCTGGAGAAGAACATGCCCCAATCCGCCCTTGCCCTGCCCGGCGTCAAAGAAAAAGTATCGGCCGAAGAATGGCAGACGCGTGTGGATCTCGCCGCCTGCTACCGGTTGATCGCCCTGCACGGCTGGTCAGACCTGGTGTTTACGCACATCACCGCCAAGGTGCCCAACACCGAAGACCAGTTCCTCATCAACCCCTACGGCATGCTGTTCGAAGAAATCACCGCCTCCAGCCTCGTGAAAGTCGATGCCGGCGGCAACAAGCTGGATGTGGCCAACCCGTATCCGGTCAACCCCGCCGGCTTCACCATCCATAGCGCCGTGCATGCCGCGCGTGCCGATGCCAAATGCGTGCTGCACACCCATACGGTCAACGGCGTGGCCGTGTCTGCGCAGCGCGGCGGTGTGTTGCCGATCTCGCAGCAATCGATTTTTGTGCTTGCCAGCCTGGCGTACCACGACTACGAAGGCGTGGCGCTCAACGACGACGAGAAACCGCGCCTCGTGCGAGACCTCGGCACCAACACTTTTTTCATGCTGCGCAACCACGGCCTGCTGACGGTGGGTGAGTCGATCGCCGACGCTTTCCTGTTCATGTATTTGTTCGAGA
Source organism: uncultured Burkholderiales bacterium (assembly GCA_964431425.1). GTDB lineage: Bacteria > Pseudomonadota > Gammaproteobacteria > Burkholderiales > Usitatibacteraceae > UKL13-2. Next base: position 2,724 of record CAYSKY010000277.1, on the reverse strand, counting down.
CCACCTGTGCGATCCAGGTGCGCGCACAGTCGGGCGGGACGCCGCTCACGCCCATCCCCGGCATCATCATCGCCGGCGCGCAGGCGCAGGCCAAGGCGGTCACCAAGGGCCTCGGCGGGCACTTGGCGTGGCCGGCCCTGCTGAGAAAACTCGATAGAATCGATCCCAGCTACAAAGAATAAAACCGCCCGCGAATACGGGCCCCGCGCCGGAGCTTTCCTTGCCAAAGCAATATCAGACGTTTCGCGATTTTTATCCGTACTACCTCTCCGAGCACAGCAACGCCACCTGCCGCACGCTGCATTTCATCGGCAGCTGGCTGGTGCTGGGGCTGGCGGCCACGATGGTCGCCACTGCGCAATGGTGGATGGGTTGGCTGCTGCCAATTGCCGGTTACGGCTTTGCCTGGGTCGGGCATTTCTTTTTTGAAAAGAACCGCCCCGCCACTTTCACGTATCCGCTCTATTCCCTCGCCGCCGACTGGGTGATGTGGTGGCAACTGCTGACCGGCCGCATCCCGTTCGCTGCGCGGGCCCCGGGCTGAGAACGAGCGCATGACTTCCGCCAAGCCAGCACCGCGCCGCCGCCTCTACCTGATGCGCCACGGCAGCGTGAGTTACTTCACACCGGACGGCAAGCCGGTGCCACCGGATACCGTACCACTCAACGAAACCGGCATCGCACAGGCCTGCGCCGCGGGCCGCTTGTTCGCCGAACACGGCGTGCAGTTCGATCGCATCATCACCAGCGGCCTGCCGCGTACCGAGCAAACGGCGCAATACGTACTGGCCGCCGCCAGTCATAAACCGGTCATCGAACAGCGCGCCAACTTGCAGGAAATCCGTGGCGGGCGCCTCGCCAGCATCGCCGAGCGCGATCTGCTGCACGCCTTCACCGCCGCCATGGACGGCATCGTCGACGAGAACACCAAGTTCCTCGGTGGCGAAACCATCGGACAGTTGCTGGACCGTGTGCTGCCGGAAATCGACGCCATCCGCCGCGACCCCGAATGGGAAACGTTGCTGCTGGTGCTGCACGGCGCCGTCAATCGCGCCATCCTCTCCTATCTGGCCACCGGCCAGCGACACATGCTCGGCGCCTTCGAGCAAAGCCCGGCCTGCATCAACGTGCTGGACGTCGGAACCAAGCCGGTGGACGTGGTGCTGCGGGTGGTGAACCTCTCCCCGCTGGATTGGCTGCAACATGACAACCGCAAAACCACCATGGAAACGCTGTTCGACCAGTACACCAAGTACCGCCAATCGGAAGTGAACGAAAACAATGTCTGATCAAGGTTTTGAGCATTTCGCCGGCACCATGCCGGTGTCCGCGCGCCAGCAGTTTGATGTGGCGGCACTGGAAGCCTGGCTGCGCACCAATGTCGAGGACTTTGCGGGGCCGCTGACCGTGGAGCAATTCAAGGGCGGGCAGTCCAACCCGACCTTCAAACTCCTCACGCCAAACAAGCATTACGTGATGCGCTCCAAACCCGCGCCGGCTGCGAAGCTGCTGCCCTCGGCCCACGCCATCGAGCGCGAGTATCAGGTGATGACAGCGCTGGCCAAGGCCAACATGCCGGTCGCCAGGACCTACGCCCTGTGCGGCGACGAAGCTGTGATCGGCCGCGCATTTTTCATCATGGAAATGGTCGAGGGCCGCGTGCTGTGGAACCCCGCCCTGCCCGGCATGACACCGGCACAGCGCGGCGAGATTTTCGATGAAATGAACAGCGTCATCGCGCGCTTGCATCAGGTGGATTACGCCGCCATCGGGCTCGCCGATTACGGCAAGGCCGGCAACTATTTCGAGCGCCAGATCGGCCGGTGGACCAAGCAATATCGCGCCTCCGAGACCGAAAAAATCGAAGCCATGGACCGGCTCATCGACTGGTTGCCGCAGCACATCCCGCCGGGCGAGGAAACCAGCATCGTCCACGGCGACTACCGCATGGACAACCTGATTTTCCATCCCACCGAGCCGCGCGTGCTGGCGATCCTCGATTGGGAACTCTCCACGCTGGGCCACCCGCTGGCCGACTTTGCCTACCACTGCATGGCCTGGCATGTCGGGCCCAACGAGTTCCGCGGCATTGCCGGGCTGGAACTCGATGAGTTGGGCATTCCGCAATTCGAACCCTACGTCGCGAAATACTGCCAGCGCACCGGTCGCGAACGCATCGACAACTTTGATTACTACCTTGCCTACAACCTGTTTCGCATGGCCGGCATCCTGCAGGGGATCATGAAGCGCGTGGTGGACGGCACCGCAGCCTCCGCGCAGGCCGAGGCTATGGGCCGTGCCGCCCGGCCTCTGGCCGAACTGGGCTGGAAAGCGGTCGAGCGACTGCTGGCCAAGTAGTTACCGCCTTCCCGTGCCGGCCCTGACGGTCGGTGCCCGCCACTTCCGGAGCCACCATGGACTTCAGCACTTCCCCCAAGGTCATCGACCTGCAACAGCGATTGCTGGCTTTTTTCGATGAGCACATCTACCCCAACGAGCATCGCTTTCACGACGACGTCGAAGCCAACACCCGCGCCGGCAAGCGCTGGACGCCGACCGCCATCATCGAAGAACTGAAGCCCAAGGCCAAGGCGGCGGGCCTGTGGAACCTGTTCATGCCCGACCCGCGCTTCGGCGCCGGGCTAAACAACCTGGAATACGCGCCGCTGGCCGAAATCACCGGCCGTGTGCACTGGGCACCGGAAGTGTTCAACTGCTCGGCGC
>CAYSKY010000276.1:3297-5128 GCA_964431425.1 uncultured Burkholderiales bacterium | reverse complement strand
CAGCTACATCGACCGCTACTTCGCGCGCTACCCCGGCGTCAAGCGCTACATGGACCGCACCCGCACCGAGGCGCATGAGAACGGCTACGTCGAAACCGTGTTCGGCCGCCGCCTGTGGCTGCCCGATATTAAAAGCGGCAACCAGGGCCGCCGCCAGGGAGCCGAGCGCGCCGCCATCAATGCCCCCATGCAGGGCACCGCGGCTGATCTCATCAAGCTGGCGATGATCGCGGTGCAGGGCTGGCTGGAAACCGAAAAGCTCGCCACACGAATGATCATGCAGGTGCACGACGAACTGGTGCTGGAAGTGCCGGAATCAGAACTGGAACGCGTGAAGGCGAAGGTGCCGGAACTGATGGCGGGTGTGGCCAAGCTGGATGTGCCGCTGGTGGCGGAGCCGGGGGTGGGAAGGAATTGGGAGGAGGCGCATTAGCGTGCTGACCGTGCAGCGGGTCGGCTCCGACCGTGACGAATTCTTCCAGGAATTGATTGACTGACCTTGCAACGGCGGACTTTGGTCCGCCGTTTTTCATGTTGAGGCGTTCGTCGACCTTGGCTACGCCGGCGTGAGCCAATCCCGCAGAGCGTTCTTCATTTCTTCCGGCCGCTCCGGCACGCACATGTGTCCGCAACTCTTCAGCGTCACCAGCGTCGCCCCCGCAATCCCGGCCACCAGTTCTGCCGCCCGTGCCGGCGGCGTCAACGCATCGCTGTCGCCAACCACCACCAGCGTCGGGCACTGAATCGCGGCGAGGCTGGGCCGCGAGTCGACGCGGTTCATGATCGCCGTCTGCTGGCGGATGAACGCCTCGGGGCCGGTGTCGGCGGCCATGGTGCGGACCAGTTCCTGCAACGCCTTGTCGTCGCGTCGCGAAGGATGCACCAGGTTCGGGAACATCACGTCCGGCACGTCGGAAAAGCGTCCCTTTTTTGTGATGTCGATCAGCGCGCGGCGTTTCTCGGTTTGTTCAGGCAAATCGGCCAGCGCCGAGGTGTCCAGCAAAGCAAGGCGTGCCACGCGTGCCGGCGCCTGCCGCATGATTTCGAGCGCGATGTAGCCACCCATGGAATGCCCGGCCAGCGCAAAGCGCGGCGGTGCGTGGGCCAGGATGCGTGTGGCGATGGCGGCCATGCTGTCGTCTTCGGTGTGGCGCGCAAACATCACGGGACCGCTTCGCCAAAGGGTGGACAGCACCGGCTCATAGAAACGCGGTGTGCAGACCAGTCCGGGAATCAGGACGACGGGTATTGTTGAGGGCATGGTGATTCTCCTTGGCAAAACAGGCGGGCGCGACCAGTGTAGCGACCCGGGTCAGGTAGCCGGCGGCCCGGCTGGGTCAAACGGGTGTGGGTGAATGCAGACTGTGCGCGCAAGTGCGGCGATGCAATGTACGGCAGCGAACGGTGGTCAACCCGGTACGCGCCTATGTTGATGCTGCAATCCGTGCCGGCAACGGCGCGGCCTGCACGGCCGGAATCCCGGCCAACCCTGCAAACTGAAAAGGATCATCGCCATGTCAGACAAGACCCCTTCCGCTTCCCTGCACAAGCAGGCCGCCGCCGACCACGAAGATGCCGCCAAGCATCACCGCAAGGCCGCCGACAATCACGACAAGAACAAGATTGACGACGCCAAGGACTGCTCAAAGAAGGCCATGGATTGCTGCAACAAGGCGACCAAGAATTCCGCCAGCGCCTGCCACAGCTCCGCCTCGTAATCACCGCGCTGCGTGCGCGGATCAGAAAGGCTCGCGAAGTTGCGGGCTTTTTTCGTTTTGTGGCCATGCGATAGCCAAACTCAAGCGCTGGCGCGGCTTGCAGGGCGAAATGC
>CAYSKY010000276.1:0-3287 GCA_964431425.1 uncultured Burkholderiales bacterium | reverse complement strand
GCTGGAAGCCGCGCCAGTGCTTGAATTTGGCCATTTCGAGTCATCGGCACGATGCGCTGGAGACGGCAGGATACCGCTATCTGATCCTGTGCCAAGGTCTCAGCCCCGGCGAGCGGCGCCAGGGCGGCGCGGCGGGTTCGGTTTGCGAACGTCGGACTACTGGTCCGGAGTTTCCGGCTCCACCAGGTGGGCAAGCTGCACCAGCGATTCCTGCCAGCCGAGGTAACACATCTCGGTGGGGATCATCGCCGGAATGCCTGACTGCACCACGCTGAGTTCGGTGCCGCACAGCACCGGCCGCAGGGTCACCGCGCATTCCATGACGCCGGGCAGGTTGGGGTCGTCGAAGCGGTCCGTGTAGCGAATTTTTTCGTTGGGCACCAGCTCCAGATACTCGCCGCCAAACGAGTGACCGTTGCCGGTGGTGAAGTTGGTGAACGACATCTTGAAGGTGCCCCCCACCTTCGCGTCGATGTGATGCACGGTGCAGGTGAAGCCAAAGGGCGGCAGCCATTTGGCCAGTGCTGCCGCGTTCAGGAAAGCGCGATAGACGCGCTCCGGTTTGGCGCGCAATACGCGGTGTAGTTGGACTGTTCCTGTTGTCATGTTTCGTTCCTCCTGCGGTGCATGCGGCGCCATTCCGGTCATGGCGCGGCCCGATTGCCCCACCACCCGAAGGAGCACTTTACGCATAACGGCGCGGTTTGTAACGTCACCCTCCTCGAAGTCGCCAAGCCGGTGAATCGGGTCGAACGCATCGGCCGGCGGGCAACTGCAGGCCCGGCCCGAATCGCCTAGACTCTGCGAACCCGATACCGGAGACCGCCGATGAAATTCCGCCACGATCCCGAAGGCCTGCGACTGCCCGTCAAGCTCGATTCCACCTCCAACGGCGAATACGAGCCCATCCCGTTGGCGCCAGTGCACCGGCACGCCAACCACCTGGCGCAGGAAGCTGCGACCGCAGGCGCCAAAAAACTGGGCGTGGACCGTCGCAGCTTCATGGTGTCGGCCTGCGGCGTGGCAGGGTCCCTCCTCGGCATGAACGAGGCCTTTGCCCGCGCCGGCAAGCAGGGTGGTTTCTATGAGCTGGACAAGACGGCCGCGCTGGACCAGGTGGCGGCGCGGACGGCCGTCGACGGCAACGAGTTCATTTTTGATGTGCAGGGGCACTTCGTGAACCCGACGGGTGCCTGGATCCGCCGCCTGCCGCCCACCGCCAAACCACTGCGAATGCCCAAGACCCAGGCGGGTGGCAGCTGTGCGGCCGGCAAAGGCGATCTCGCATATCTCAACTGCATCGGCCAGGATGAATTCATCAAGGATGTCTTTCTCGATTCCGACACCGACCTGATGGTGCTGTCGTTCGTGCCCTCCACGCGCCTAGACGAGCCGCTCACTATCGAGGAGGCCTTTGCCACCTCGCGCATTGTCGAGCGGATGGAAGGCACGCACCGGCTGTACATCCACGGCCGCGTGAACCCCAATTCACCGGGCGACATCGAGGCCATGGACGAACTTGCGGCGCGCTACAGGATCGCCGCGTGGAAGACCTACACGCAGTGGGGACCGGACGGCAATGGTTTTTTCCTCGACGACGAAGTGGGCATCAAGTTCATCGACAAGGCCGTGAAGCTGGGTATCCGCAACATCGCCGTGCACAAGGGGCTCGCGTTCGGCAAGAAGTCGTACCAGCACTCCACCTGCGAGGACATCGGTCGCGTGGCGAAACGCTACCCGCACGTGAACTTCCTGATTTATCACTCTGGCTTCGTGGCCGATTCGGTTGAAGGGCCCTACGACGAAAAGCGCACCGACGGCATTGATGCGATGGTGACAAGCCTCCTGAAGAACAACGTCAAGCCCGGCAGCAATGTGTACGCCGAGCTGGGCTCCACCTGGCGCCTGCTGATGCGTGATCCCGACTCCGCCGCGCACGCGCTCGGCAAACTGTTCAAGTACTGCGGGCCGGACAATGTGCTGTGGGGCACCGATTCGATCTGGTACGGCTCGCCGCAGGACCAGATCCAGGCGTTTCGCACCTTCCAGATCTCGCCGGCGTTCCGCGACAAGTTCGGCTATCCGCAAATGACACCGGCCCTGCGTGCGAAGGTGTTTGGACTCAATGCACTCAAGATCTACCCGGTGCCGGACGAGGTGCTGAAGCAGCACATCCGCGGCGACCGCGTCGCCCGCGAGCGCGAGGAATATCGCGAACGCCCCGACCCGCATTTCGCGACCTACGGGCCTACCACGCGCCGAGAATTCCTGAACCTGAAAAAGTGGGAGACCTGAGCGCGGCGAATATCACCAACCATCAGCAAACAAAAAAGGCGGACCGAAGTCCGCCTTTTTTGTTTGCTGCATGTCCTGCCAGTTACCGATACGACTCCACCATGAGTCCGACCAGTCAGGAATGATCACTAGGCCTGACGGGTGGTACGGGATGCGGTGACCACCATGGTTTCCAGCGTTGCATGCTTGATGCGCGGTGCGGTCACGGTGATGGTGTCCATCTTCTGGACGGCGGCCTTCGGTGCCGCCACGGCCGTGTTGCTGTTGAACAGGCCGGCGACCATGAACAGCAGGCTGACGGCGAAGACGGTGGTGTTGGCGATGTTGTCTTTGTTGTTGCGGATATTGATGGTGTTCATGTGTGGCTCCTTGTGGTCGGTGGTGGTTGCTGCGTTGTTGATGACTGAACTTTACGGCTGTGCAATACACCTCTCAAACGGATTGCGACCAATCGCGAAAAGCGGCGCGCAGAACGCATTTTTTCGGGACGAAATGAAATGAAAACCGCGCTGAATGTCGTGGCGCGGGGCGCGATCGCATCGCCACATGACATTCACCTCGGGTCGACTTGCCCGCGATTCACGGCGTTGTGTTGCTTTTGGGTGAAGCGCCGCTGACCACGCAACCCGATCAGTGATGCCACCTTCCCCGGCGCAGGCCGGGGGTGAAGCGGGGAATTCGCAGAGCATGCTCTGCGCCCGACGAACACCAATCAAATGCAGTGGATTGGCCCAATTTCTGGAGCCGCATCGATAGTCCGCGAGGAAGCGATGATGGCTTGCGTGACCACACACTTGCTACGCCACGCAACTGCGCTTGCGGTAAAACTGGCGGCGTTCACATCGCCAACACCCAAAACAAAAGAGGCGGACCGAAGTCCGCCTCTTTTGTTTTGCTGCGTGCCCAACTAGTTACTGTTTCGACTCCACCGTGAGTCCGACCAACCGGGAATGGTCTTCAGGCCTGGCTGGTATTGCGCGGTGCGGTGACGA
>CAYSKY010000275.1:960-5135 GCA_964431425.1 uncultured Burkholderiales bacterium | reverse complement strand
CACTGCGGGGGGATGGGGCATGGCGGTGCAACGCTATATCAAGGGGCAGCAGCGCATCCGACATCGGTGCGGAAGTTTGCAGCGAGCTAAACCTTCCCCGGCGTAGGCCGGGGGTGAGGCAGGGAATGCGCGGCGCATGCGCCGCGCCTGCCGAACGCCAATCCGATGCAGCGGATTGGCCCAATCTGAATTTTGCAAACTACAAATTGGGCCCCGGCCTTCGCCGGGGAAGGGACTTGCTTGCTTCGAATCACTATGTAGATTGATCAATGCCGCCAAGTCACCGCCAGAATGCGAAACTCCAGCACCCGCGCCCCTCCCAGGCCGAAAATGCCCGGGGAACCGCGCCAATGCTGGAGTTTTGGCCTTTTATCATCCGGGGATTGCCCCGGCCGGCCGATCAATCGACCTTGATGTTGCCTTTCTTCACCACCTCGCCCCAGCGCTTCATTTCGAGCGCGATGTAGGCGGTGAATTCCTTGGTGTTGTTGGTCACCGGCTCGGCGGCTTCGGCGGCGAGGCGTTCGGCAACGCCGGGAGTTTTGCTGGCGATGGCGGCGGCCTCGGCAAGCTTCTTGATGATGGCGTCGGGCGTTCCGGCGGGTGCCAGCAAGCCGTACCACTGCGAGGTTTCAAATCCCGGGTAACCCTGTTCGGCCACAGTGGGCACATCGGGCAATGCCGGCACGCGTTTGGCGGTGCCGACGGCGATGGCGCGCAGCTTGCCGTCTTTCACGTGCGGCAGCAGTGGCGGCGCGCCGGTGAAGGTGGCTTCCAGTCGTCCGGCCAGCAGATCCGTCAGCATGGGGCCGGTGCCTTTGTAGGGCACGTGCTGGCTATCCATACCCGCCACCTGGTTCAGGTACGCCATCGCCAGATGCCCGGAGCTGCCGTTGCCCGCCGAACCGTAGTTCACCGCGCCCGGCTTGGATTTGGCCAGCGCCACATATTCCTTCAGGTTCTTGGCCGGCACACTGGAATTGACCACCACCAGGCTTGGCACCTTGGAGAGCAGTGTGATCGGGATGAAATCCTTGACCGGGTCATACGGCAGCTTGGCGCCGAACATGGCCGGGTTCACCGCCAGCGTGCCGACGTGGCCGAGGATGATGGTGTAGCCGTCTTTCTCGGCGTTCTTGGCTTCCACCATGGCGATGTTGCCCGCGCCACCCGGCTTGTTTTCAACGATGACGTTCTGGCCCAGCACCTTTGCCATCTCGGCACCATAGGCGCGCGAGACGATTTCCGAACTGCCGCCGGGCGCGAACGGCACCAGCAGGCGGATGGGTTTGTTGGGGTATTGGGCGAATGCCGAGGTGCAGAGCGTGAGCAGTGCGGCGGCTGTTGCGAGGGCGGCGGTGAATCTGGTTTTCATTTTTGGGGCTCCTGTTTCTATCGGTGGTGCTTCTCTATCGTTTCCAAATACGCGTGCGCTGTTGAAGTGCGGCGCTTTACCTTCCCCGGCGGAGGCCGGGGTCCAATCTTGGTAGCGGAGTGCAGTTACAAACTTGGGCCAATCCGCTGCATCGGATTGTCGTTCGGCAGGCGCGGAGCATGCTCCGCGAATGCCCTGCCTCACCCCCGTCCTCCGCCGGGGAAGGGCGAGAAACTACGCATACAAAACCCCCGGCGATTCCGAAAACACCGCGTGCTGGATTTTCCTCACCGGCAAGGCACGCTCCACCGGCGCCATCAGGTCGGCAAAGCCTGGCACGACCTCACCTATGTGCGCTTCTTCCATGTACCACGTGTGCGGCCAATCCGAGCCCCACACGGTACGACGACCGAACAGTTCATGCAACTTTACGATGTGTGCGTCCGCCAGCGTGAACGAACCGGACATGGCCAGCCGGTAAAACCCGGAGAACTTCACCCAGGCCCCGCCATCGGCCAGGGCGCGCAGGTGGTCGTCTTGCTCGCTGGAGAGCTCCACATCGCCGCGTAATCCCGCCATGTGGTCCAGCACCACCGGCACGCCCCACACCGGCTGCTGCTGCGACACCCACGCAAGATCTTCCGGCCGCACATACAGCTGCAGATGCCAGCCCAGCGCGCGAATGCGCACAGCGATGTTTTCAATATCCGCGCGATCATTGCCCATCGGCGAAACGAGATTGAAGCGCACGCCGCGCACCCCAGCGCCATGCATTTCCTCCAGCTGCCGGTCGGTGATGTCCGGCGCCACCACCGCCACGCCGCGATGCGCGCCGTTGGAGCCCAGCAGCGCATCGAGCATCACGGCATTGTCGGTGCCGTACACGCTGGGCTGCACCAGCACCACGTGCTCAATGCCATGCAGCGCCGCGCCGGCCTGCCACATGGCCAGCGTGCAGGTGTTGGGCGTGTAATGGCTGCCGGGCAGCGGCGCACCGACAAACACATGCGCGTGGCAATCCCAGCCGCCCGTGGGCGCAGTCATCAATTCCTTACTCCGCCTTGATGCCGCGTTCCTTCACCACCTTGCCCCAGATGGCCGTCTGGTCGCGCACGAATTTCACCGAGGCCACCGGGCCGCCGGTGAACAGTTCACCGCCCAGGCTCGCCACGCGTTCTTTCACGTCCGGTGCATCCAGCGCGGATTTCAATGCGGCAGCCAGCATGTTCATGGCTTTGTCCGGCGTGCCGGCGGGGGCCAGCAGCACGTTCCATTCATACACCTCATAGCCGGCCACGCCGCTCTCGGCGATGGTGGGCACGTCGGGCAGGATGGCCGAGCGCTTGGCGCTGGTAACGGCCAGTGCATTCAATTTGCCGCCCTTGATGTGCTGCAGGCTGGACGCCAGATTGGCGAAGAAGAACGGCACCTGCCCGCCGATCACATCGATCAGCGCCGGGCCACCGCCTTTGTACGGCACGTGCAGCATGTCCACCTTGCCCTGCAGTTCAAACAGCGCGCCGGCCAGGTGCTGCGCCGAACCGTTGCCCGACGAGGCAAAGCCCACCGCGCCCGGCTTGGCCTTGGCAGCGGCGATCACGTCCTTCACGTTCCTGGCAGGGAACTGCGTATTGGCCACCAACACGTTCGGGAACAGCGCCGTCACCCCGATCATCGCGAAGGCCTTGTCGGTGTCGTAGGGCAGCTTGGCGAACAGGCTGGGGTTCACGGCAAACGACGACGCATCGAGCATCAGCGTGTACCCGTCCGGGTTGGACTTTGCCACATAGCCCGCCGCGATCTGCCCGCTGGCGCCGGGGCGGTTTTCCACCACCACGGAGGTCTTCAGGGCCGCCGCCATCTTCGGCGCGATCAGCCGCGCCATGAGGTCTGCGCCGCCGCCGGCGGGGTAGGTGACCACGATGGTGATGGGCTTGGAGGGATATTCATCCGCAAAACCCGGTGCAGCAACCAAGGCCGCGCCGATCAGCAACAGACTGCGCAAAACGTTTTTCATGATGACCTCATGTCAGGTGGACGGTGTAATGGAAAGCCTCGGCGTCGCCGCGCGTGACGCGCACCTCAACGCATTGGCCCGCGATATCGAATGCGCGGCGGGACACCAGCGCACAGGGATGCTTGGCGGGCAACTTGAGCAGCGCAGCATCAGCCGCGCTGAGCGTGCTGAATTCGATGGACTCGGTGGCACGGTGCACCACCACCCCGCAGCGCGACGCGTACTCAGGGTAGAGCAGATCGCCCCAGGATTTCGGTTCGCTGTCGCTCATGGCGGCGAAGCGCTTCGCATCAATCCAGATGCGCTCCAGCAAGCGCGGCTGCCCCTGCAGCCAGCGGCTGCGCAGGATGTGGATCACCTTCGCCCCGGCGCGCAGGCCCAGCTGCTCGGCCAGCTCTGGTGTGGCCGGCATAACGCTGCGCTTGTGGATCTTGGAAGCCGGCACTTCGTGCCCGCCGGCCGTACCAAAACGGAAGAACCGCAACAGCGACGCCCCGGTCAGCCCCGCATGCACAAACGTGCCGCGCCCATGGCGGCGTTCCAGCAGCCCCTCGTTCACCAGCAAGGCAATCGCCTGCCGCATCGTCCCCAGCGCCACGCCAAATTCCTGCATGAGGTTGGTTTCCGCCGGAATCGGCTCCCCCGCCGCCCAGCGGCCGGAGGTGATTTCCGCGCGCAGGCGCTCGGCGATCAGCGCATAACGGCGCTGGCCGAGTTCGGAGGGGATGGGGGAGATGTTGGTCATGGGGTTTGTTTTCGAGGAACCGCGATTTGTACTTGGAC
>CAYSKY010000275.1:0-950 GCA_964431425.1 uncultured Burkholderiales bacterium | reverse complement strand
CCGTCCAGCGAAGGTAATTGTCCTTCCCCGGCGGAGGCCGGGGTCCAATTTTGGTTGCGCAGGCACGGCAACGAACTTAGGCCCCGGCCTTCGCCGGGGAAGGTCAAAAACAAATTGGAGGAGTTGGGACCCGCCACAACTCCTCTAGAGGACTAGATGATATCCCCGCCGCCCCACCCGCGTCAATCGCCTCCGATGCCCCCCCGCGAGTAGAATGGCGGATAGCCAAAAGCACCGCATCACCGCTCCCGACAAACAGGGGCAATAGGAAAGAAACCAACCGCTTTCCGCAACACCGCCACACCAGGAGTTTGTTGAGATTTGAACAGGCACCGGCTTCAATTTCAGCCGCCTGCCTACGCAAGGCACTTCCCTCTTTTCTAAAGAGGGATTGAGGGAGATTTTCGGTGGCTGCCTATATGCGACCGCTGAAAATCCCTCTCAATCTCCCTTTAGAAAAGGGAGAAGTGTCCTGTTGAGAGCACGGCCAATTTGAATACCTACGCACATCGAGGACCCGAAAACCTCAAGACCCCAGCACGCCGCACCGCAACCACCATTCCAAGCACCACCACCGCAAACCAAAGACCCATCATGTCCCAATCCTCCGACAACAAATTCCGCTCATTCGCCATCACCAAAGGCCCCGAACGCGCCCCCAACCGCTCCATGCTGCGCGGCATCGGCTACAAGGATGGTGACTTCGACAAGCCGTTCATTGGCCTGGCCAACGGCCATTCCACGCTGAACCCCTGCAACGCCGGCATCCAGCCGCTGGCGGATGCGGCAGACGCGGCCATTCGCGCGGCGGGTGGCATGCCGCAGATGTTTGGCACCATCACCGTCACCGACGGTATTTCGATGGGCACGGAGGGCATGAAGTATTCGCTGGTGTCGCGCGAGGTCATTGCCGATTCCATCGAGACCGCCTGCCAGTCGCAGTTCATGGA
>CAYSKY010000274.1:0-5156 GCA_964431425.1 uncultured Burkholderiales bacterium | reverse complement strand
AATGCGTCCGTGCTTCTGAAGTACTCTGAATGCGCGGCCCTGGATCCTTATTGCGTATCAGGTCGCGCATCAATGGCGCTTTTCGAAGAACTGATGGCGACCGCGTCCATCATGGGACAGCCGGCCACCGGCACATCCCATAGGCAATGATGGGTCAGGATTTGGCTGCGATCACCTGAATTTCCACCTTGTACTCCGGCTTGGCCAGCTTTGCCTGGACCGTCGCACGTGGCGGCGTGCCACCCTGCACCACCCACGAGTCCCAAACAGAGTTCATGCCCGAAAACTCGGCCATGTCGGCAATATAGATGGTCGTCGACAGAATTCTGGTCTTGTCGCTGCCCGCTTCCGCCAGCAGTCGGTCAATGGCGGCAAGCACCTGCCTGGTCTGGCCGGCAATGTCCTGTGTAGGGTCGTCTGCAACCTGCCCGGCAAGGTAGATCGTACCGGCATGTACCGCCATCTCGGACAACCGGGGGCCGACGTGGAATCGTTGTATGGACATCAGTAAGCTCCTTTCAAAAGCAGTTTGATATCGGCGGCGATCTTTTCAGGATCTGCGCCATAGTTCACAAATAGCCGCAGCCTGCCGGCAGGGTCAAACACCAGTGAGGCCGCTGTATGGGACACGGTATAACTCTCCGGCGTCTTGCCCTCCTCTTTCCTGGCAATGATCTTGAAATCGCTCGTGACTTTGCCCGTAGCCTCGCGATCCCCAAACAGTCCGACGAATGAAGGATGAAATGCCGGCACATACCGTGCCAGCAAATCCTGCGAATCCCGTGCGGGGTCAACCGTGACGAAAAGCACCTGGACGCGTGCGGCATCACCCTTCAGGAGTTCCATCACCTTGCGCATGTCCGACAGGGGCGTCGGGCACACATCCGGGCATTGGGTGTAGCCAAAAAACATCACCACCACCTTGCCACGAAAATCGGCCATGGTGCGGGCCTTGCCCGCGTGATCGGTCAACCGGAAGTCATTTCCGTAGCCGGCGATGCCGGTGATGTCCAGCGCATTGAATACAGGTTTGCTTTCGCACCCCGCCAGCAGTAATGAACAAGCGAAGACCAGCGCGAGCACACTCCGCAAATTCTTCAAGGCAGCACCAAAGGGGCGTAGTGATCGGCAAGCAGCGCGGCGAACAGCAGCGAAAGATAAAGAATCGAGTATGAAAACGTGCGGCGGGCTAATGAATCGGTGTACCGCCGGTACAGCTCGATCGCGAAATACAGGAAGATCACATTCAAAACCGTCACAGATGCAAAGTAAATCCAGCCGCTCATGCCCACCACAAAAGGCAACAACGTGGACGCCACCAGCAACAGCGTGTACAGCAGCAGGTGCAGCTTGGTGAATGAGTCGCCGTGCGTCACCGGAAGCATGGGCACGCCGGCTTTTGCGTATTCTTTTTTGCGATACAGGGCGAGCGCCCAGAAGTGGGGCGGCGTCCACGCAAAAATAATCAGGAAGAGCAGCAGCGCGCGCGGATCGACCACACCGGCGACGGCCGCCCAGCCGAGTACCGGTGGCATGGCTCCGGAGGCACCACCAATCACGATGTTCTGCGGCGTGGCGGGTTTGAGTATCACGGTGTATATGACTGCATAGCCGACAAACGTTGCGAGCGTCAGCCACATGGTCAGAGGATTGATCAGGTGGTACAGCACCATCAGGCCGGCAGCGCCCACAACCCCCGCCAGCAACAGCACTTGCGGCGTCGAAATGGAACCCGATACGGTGGGCCGTGCCCGGGTACGCGCCATTTTCTGGTCGATGTGCTGCTCGACCAGGCAATTGAATGCCGCTGCCGCCCCGGCCACCAGCGCGATACCGGCCGTGGCCGTTAGCATCAGTGGTATGTCCCAGGGGATGCCAACCGGGTAGGCCAGCATCATGCCGATGATGGCAGTGAAGACAATCAGCGCGTTCACGCGCGGCTTGGTGAGTTCCAGGAACTGGACCAATATGCCGGGCGCGGGTTGGGTGAGTAAATCCTGTGCCATTCGCGTCAGTGCCCGGTTTTCGCCATTCGAAGGTTGATCAACAACAGCAGTACGAAGAGTATCGCCGCCACGCCATTGTGTGCGACCGCCACCGGAAGCGGCAGGCTGAACAGGATGTTAGAGATACCCAATGCGATCTGCAAGGCGAGAGCGGCAATGACCATCTTTCCCGCCTTTCGCCCGGAGGGCACCTGAAGAAGTGTCAAAGCGAACCAACCGATGACAGCCAATGCCGCCATCGCGCCCAGGCGATGAGCCCAATGGATGGCCCTCAGCGCCTCAACCGTCAGCAGTTCACCGTCCGGTCCGACTCCCAGCGGGCGGAGCAGGTGAAATGCATTGGCAAAATCCATGTCCGGCACCCATTGCCCATGGCAGGTCGGCAAATCGTGGCAGGCAAGCGCGGCGTAATTGGTGCTCACCCAGCCACCGAGAATGATCTGCACTGCCAGCACCAGAATCGCCACCAGCCCAATCAGCCTGAGCGACTTGGTCGAGTCAATACGTGCGCACCAGGCAGCAGTGCCACCGATGCGAAACAACTGGGACATCAGTAGCGACAATATGGCGATGCCCCCCAGAAGGTGCGAGGTAACGATGGCTGGTTTGAGCAGCATGGTGACCGTCCACGCACCAAGCGCCGCCTGAAAGATTACCGCCATCGCCGTAACCGTGGGCAGCACGCGGGAAGTCCCCCACCGCCCGCCGTCCACCCAGCAGCGGAACATGATTGCAGCAATCAGGGACCCGACGATCATGGCCAGGTAGCGATGAATCATCTCTTTCCATGCCTTCGCCATGCTCACCGGACCGCCGGGTTGCACGGTTTCCGCGGCGCGAATCTCATCCGTCGAATGCGCCGGCGTCAGATTGCCATAGCAACCCGGCCAATCGGGGCATCCCAATCCGGCGTCCGACAGCCGGACGTAGGCACCGAGCACGATGAGGACCAGTGTCAGAATTGCGGTCACACGCACCAGCCGGAAATACCGGCTCAAATCCCCGCGCACCCAATAGAATGCGCCGGCGATCGCGGCGAGCGAGATGGCACCAACGACCATTCTTTCGAAACCACTCATGTTCATCTGACAATCAACTCAAGTTTTCAACCAATTTGCGAGGCTTTGAGTACGCGCCTCAGGTCGTTTGCGAGCTTCTTGATATCCGGCGCCTCGCCGTAGCGGATGAATACGTTGCCCAGCGGATCGACGGCATAGATGAAGCCACGCGGGTCGCCACCGGCAGGAAACGGCAGCAGATCCCGCCAGGCGAGATCCTTCGCCGCGACCCATACCGTGCCCTCATGTTCCTGCTGGAGCCCGGATTCAGGCACCACGTTGTCCTCCACCAGCACCACGCGGAGAACGCGATCCTGCTCTCGGCCGAGGATCAGCCGCGATTGCCTTAGCACCACCAGCTTCGACCGGCAGCGCTCTTCGCAGCGGCCCTCATCACGCGTCAATATCAACCACTTCCCGCGCAGGCCGGGCGGTATGTCCACCCGTGCCTTTCCAAGCGTTGTGATCGGCGATTCCGGTAACGGAATTGCCGGCGAAATGAGCTCACCATAGCTGGTGGCAGGAGGCGGCGGGAAAAAATAGAACGCCACGAACGAGGCCACCGTGGGCAGGATGAATAATGCCAGCAGTAAGACGAATTTTGTTCTTGGGGTCATATGCCACTACGTCCATCGATACCGGGGCGCAACTTGCGCACATTGAGCACGACCCAAAGGATGATTGCGGTCGTGGCAAGCGCATACCAGGTCAACATGTATTCAACGTGCTTTTCGACACCGGCATCCGGCTTTTCAGTAACCGGCTTTAGAGGCCCCAGTGGTTGGGAAGCCATCAGGATATAGGGCAGCACCGCCAGGCCCGTGGCCTGACGGTACCGTTCGATGGTGATGTTCTGCCAGACGCTTCCCTCGGTTGTCGTACTGGCAAGCTCAAGGAAACGGCCTGTCGGCTTGACCAGCATCCCCGAAGCGGTGTGCAGACCGGGCGGCAATTCGATCGCGGGCGGCATGGGGTAGGACGGCGCCCGCGCAACCCACCCCAGATTCACAAGAAGGTAGCGGTTATTGGCCAACCTGAGCGGCGCCAGGAAGTGATAGCCCGCACGGCCGCCATCAACCTTGTTGTCAACGAATATCGCCGACCTAGCCTGCCACTCACCACTCGCAGTTGCCTTTCGAAATTGCAATCCCTCGGGCGGAAGGTTTTCAGCGACCACCAGTTCGGGGAGGGCATGCCGTTGCTCAAATTCCAACTGCAGTGCACGTTTGAAATCCGCGCGGCCCTGCTGCCATGAACCCAGATAGCCCGTCAGACCGACCACGAATATCATGGCAAGCGTCGGTATGGTACGTGGGGCAAACTGGATGGTCATCGGGGTTGGGATCGAATGGCGTGGTGCATTGCAGGCGGACAATCATGCACCTTTGACAGGATAATGCTGCTTTGTTTCCCGACTCGGACCTGCGCCTGCCATGAAAATCGTCATCGTTGTTTTGCTGCTTCTGGTGGTGGTCAGCCTGTTCAGCGGACTCCTTTTCATGTACCGGGACAAGGGGCAGTCCAAGCGAACCGTCATCGCACTGACGATTCGTGTGGGCCTGTCTCTGGCAATTTTGGCCATGGTGGTGGCCGCCCATTTTCTGGGCGGGCTCCCCCGCAAATGAGCCTTTGCAACCGCACAAACAAAGGGCCGCAGATCGCGGCCCTTTGACCGTTGGCGACCGGACCTTACACCAGGACGTATACGAACAGGAACAGCCCGAGCCAGACGACGTCCACAAAATGCCAGTACCAGGCTACTGCCTCGAAACCGAAATGGTGATCCGGTTTGAAGTGCCCCTTCATGCAGCGGAACAGGATTACGGTCAGCATGACCGCGCCCAGGGTCACGTGAAAGCCGTGAAATCCCGTAAGCATGAAGAATGTTGAACCAAAAACACCGGAAGTCAGTTTCAGATTGAGTTCGCTGTAGGCATGGGCGTATTCATAGATTTGGAAGCCGAGGAATGTAAACCCAAGCAGCACAGTGAGGAACAAACCGAGTACCAGTTGGGAACGATTGCCTGCCTTCAGCGCGTGATGCGCCCAGGTAACGGTTACCCCTGACGATAGCAGCAGGAAAGTATTGAGT
>CAYSKY010000273.1:0-5159 GCA_964431425.1 uncultured Burkholderiales bacterium | reverse complement strand
ATGCTGGTGCTGCTGATTATCTTCATGGTGGCGGCACCGCTTATTCAGCCCGGACAAATCGATCTGCCGAGCGTGGGGCAGGCGCTGAACCCGACGGTGGCACCGCTGGAAGTGCGTATCCGCAAGGACGGCACCATTTTGCTGGTGGATCGGCAGAAGGGCGGCCAGGAGCAGCCGGTTTCCAAGGACCGACTGTTGCCGGCGGTGCGTTCCATCCAGGCCGCGCACCCTGAACAGGCGGTGGTGATTTCGGCCGACAAGAATCTCAAGTACGACGACGTGCTCAACGTGCTGGACACGCTGCAGAGCGGCAAGATCAAACGCGTCGGTCTGCTGGCCAAGCAGGAGCGGTAGATTGGCGGCGATGCATCCGGGAACCATGGCACACGTGTTCGGCGTGCGTCGCGAGCCGGGACGCTGGCCCGCCGCGCTGCTGGCGATGGTTGTCCATGCCGGATTCTTTGCTGTCATCGTGTTCGGTGTCTCGTGGCAGGTGAAGCACCCTGCACCATTGGTGGCCGAGCTTTGGGAACAGTTGCCTGATGTTCGCAATGCGCCGCAACCCGCACCGCCACCCCCGCCGCCGCCTGAGCCCGAGCCTGAGGTGGTGAAGCCGGTCAAAGCGCCGCCGCTGACCGTCAAACCCACCGTGCCCCAGGTTTCCAAGGAGGACATCGCCTTGAAAGCGCGCAAGGAAAAGGCCGAAAAGGAAAAGGTGGAGCGCGAACTGCGGGACAAGGCCGAGAAAAAGAAGCAGACCGACCTTGAAAAGAAGCGCAAGGACGAAGAGGCGGCAAAGAAGGCCGCCAAATTAGCGGAGGACAAGGCCAAAGCCGACGCTGCCGAGCGGGCCGCGTCAGCCGCCAATGCGGCGCGCGATTTGGAGCGCAACGCATATATAAAGAAGATTCAGGAGTTGATTACGCGGCGTGCCAACATCCCTGACACAGTTTCAGGAAAACCAAATATCGAAATTCGGCTTCGCTTGTTGGTTAACGGTGCGGTTTTCGACGCGCAAGTAGCTAAGCCCTCCGGCAACCGTGTGTATGATGAAGCGGTAGAACGCGCCATCAACGGCATCCAGAACTGGCCGTTGCCACAAAATGCGGAACTTTTGGGCGGCCGGCGTGAACTGATTTTCAGGATCGAGCACGAACGCTAAACCAACAAACCAGCCATGACACCACGACTCACTTTGCGCGCCCTACTTTTTGTCGCGACCGTCCTCCTCGCCGCTCCATTTGCCGCCTATGCGCAACTGGTGATTGACGTCACCACCAGTGCAGGCAAGCAGGTTCCCGTCGCGATTCTGCCTTTTACCAACGAGGACGCCGCACCGCAGAACATCACGCCGGTGATCAGCGGCAATCTCGCGCGTACGGGCCTGTTCCGCATCGTCAACCTGGGTGGCATCACGCGACTGCCGACCGAACCTTCCGAAATCAATTTCGATGACTGGACGGCGCGCAGTACCGAGGCACTGGTGATTGGTGGCATCTCGCCGCTGCCGGACGGGCGCTACGAAGTTCGCTTCCGTCTGTTCGACGTGGCCAAGCGTGTGCAACTCACATCGGGCTCGTTCACGGTGGCGGCATCGCAGTTGCGGGCGACCGCACACAAGATTTCCGACGAGATCTACGAAAAACTCTTGGGTGAGCGCGGCATCTTTTCGACCAAGATCGCCTATGTTCTGAAACGGGGCCCCCGCTTTGAACTGCAGGTGGCTGACGCGGACGGCTTCAATCCGCAGGCTGTGTTGTCGTCGCTTGAGCCCATCCGCTCGCCGAAGTGGTCGCCGGACGGGACCAAGCTCGCTTATGTGTCCTACGAAAGCCGCAAGTCGACCGTGATCGTGCAGGATCTTTCCACCGGGCAGCGCCGCACGGTTGCCAACTTCCGGGGTGACAACTACGCGCCCAACTGGTCTCCCGACGGCACCCGGCTGGTGGTGGCACTATCCAAGGATTCCATCTCCCAGGTCTACGTCGTACCCGCAACCGGAGGTGACGCGGTACGGGTCACCGAAAGCAACAGCATCGACACCAACGCCACTTTTACGGGCGACGGCAAGGACATTATTTTTGTTTCCGATCGCTCCGGCGGGCCGCAGTTGTACATCGTGCCGGTGACGGGTGGCACGCCCAAGCGCCTCACTTTTGAAGGCAGCTATAACGTCAACCCGCGCATGAGCCCGGATGGAAAATCGGTTGTATTTGTCAGCCGCGAGGCCGGACGCCTGCGCATCGCCACCCTGGAGCTTTCCAGTGGTCAGGTGACGGCGCTGACCGACGGGCCGCTCGACGATAGCCCCAGTTTTTCGCCCAATGGACGGACCATCCTGTACGAAGACAAGTCGGGTGGCCGCGGCCGGCTCGGTGCAGTCTCATCGGATGGCCGCGTGAAGCAAAAGCTCTCGTCGCAGGCCGGTGACGTGCGTGAACCCGCGTGGGGACCGTACGGCACCTCCAGCGCCCGCTGAGCGAATTTCAGGCATTGGGGATAAACTCCCCGGTGGAGCTTTCGGTGTCGAATTCAGATCCTCAAGGAGATACGCAAATGAAAAAAATCATTGTCGCTATTGGCATTGCCGCATTCCTGAGCGCATGCGCCAGCAAGGACCCGGCCAAGGACACGCCGGTGGTGGATCGTTCGCAGAATACCGCTGTGGCACCAACGGCCAACCCGAATACGGCCCAGACCAACCAGGTCAAGCCTACGCCTTCGCCGGCCATCAATCCGCTCAAGGACCCCGGCAGCCCGCTTTCCAAGCGGGTGATCTACTTTGACTATGACAAGGATGCCGTCAAGGCGGAGTACGCGCAATTGCTGCAGGCGCATGCCACCTTCCTGTCCCAGAACCGTGGTCGCAAAATCCGCCTGGAAGGGCATGCCGACGAGCGTGGCTCACGTGAGTACAACATGGCACTCGGCCAACGGCGTTCCGACGCTGTGCGCAAGGCGGTCTCCGTGCTCGGTGTGGGCAACGACCGAGTGGAGACGCTGAGCTTCGGCGAAGACAAGCCCAAGGCGAGCGGTCACGACGAAGCGTCCTGGGCGCAGAACCGCCGCGTGGAAATTGTCTACGACGGCGAATAGCGATCCACGCTGATGACCATGGTACGCATGACCCGCCTCCCTCTTGCCCTGCTGGCCGCCACCTTTGCATTGAATGTGGCGGCCGGCGTTTTTGATGAAGACGCGCGCCGCGAGGTCAAGGAACTGCGCGGCGAAATCGAGCGCAAGGATCGGGACGTGGATGCGCGCCTGCAGAAACTGGATGAGTCGATCAAGAACATCGGCATCATCCAGTTGCTGAACCAGATCGAACAGCTAAACGGCGAGATCGCAAAGCTGAGGGGGCAGATTGAGGTACTGGCGAACCAGAATGACGTTTTGACGCGGCGCCAGAAGGATTTCTACCTCGATATCGATACCCGTTTGCGAAAGCTTGAGGGCCTGCCCCCCGACAGCCCCGCCGCTGCGCCGGCGGTATCCGCGCCGCCCACTGCGGCGGGGCCGGCAACCGTCAGTCCGGGACCGCTCGCAAGCAGCCAGGGAGCCGCCGTCGCGCCAGCCGCGCCCCCCGGGTCGCGCGACAAGGAGTGGAAGGCCTACGACATCGGCGGTGTATTGTTCCAGCGCGGTGAGTACCAGCAGGCGGTGCGCGCCTTTCAGACGTTCATGAAAGATTTCCCGAGCAGCGGCCTGGTACCAAACGCTCAGTACTGGATCGGCATCAGTTACCGCAATCTGAAGGACTACGCCAACGCGCGTTCCTCGCAGGAGTCGCTGCTCAAGTTGTACCCGGATTCGGCGAAGGTGCCGGATGCGCTGCTGGAGATTGCCAATGTCCAGATCGAATCAGGCGACAATGGGTCGGCGCGCAACACACTTGAAGATATCATCGCCCGTTTCCCGTCTTCCGATGCGGCCGCCAAGGCCCGCACCCGGCTCGCACCGCTGACCCAGCGAAGGTAGCCAATCTTGTCCTCTGTAGTCAGGATTCCTGCTGCGATTTCTCGCAAGGCCGAAGGGGAGGGGGCGACCGGCGCCGGCGCGCTTGAAAGGGAGCGCGGCGTGCGTATCAACGAGATTTTTTTCTCGCTGCAGGGCGAGTCCACGCGCGTGGGCGTGCCCACCGTGTTTGTGCGCCTGACCGGCTGCCCTTTGCGCTGCGGCTATTGCGACACGGCCTACGCTTTTCACGAGGGGCGCACCCGTGGCATTGATGACATTCTTGAAGAGGTCGCCACGCACAGCGTGAAGACGGTTTGCGTCACCGGCGGGGAGCCACTCGCGCAGCGCAGCTGCCTGCCGCTGCTGCAGGCGTTGTGCGATGCAGGTTACTCGGTGTCGCTGGAAACCAGCGGTGCGCTGGATGTATCCGGCGTGGATCCTCGCGTATCACGCATCGTGGACGTCAAGACGCCTGGCTCCGGGGAAGCGGAGAAAAACTTCTGGGACAACCTGGCTGTGCTGAACGCGCAAGACGAGATCAAGTTCGTTCTGACCGGCGAGGCGGACTACCAATGGGCGGCGTCGCTCATCCACGACAGGCAATTGGCAAAGACTTGCACCGTGCTGCTGTCGCCGTCATTCGGGCAACTGCAGCCGGACCGACTGGCCGCGTGGATTCTGCGGGACCGCCTGCCCGTGCGAATGCAGTTGCAGCTGCACAAGATCCTTTGGGGCGAAAGGCGGGGCGTGTGAACAGCATGAGCGGATCGGGCAGGGCAGTGGTCATGGTTTCAGGCGGACTGGATTCGGCAACCGTGCTCGCCATTGCCCGTGAAAAGGGTTATGCGTGCTACGCGCTGTCGTTTGATTACGGACAGCGGCACCGTTCCGAACTGGATGCCGCCGCGAGGGTGGCGGCTTCGGGCGGCGCGCTGGAACACCGCGTCATCAAGCTCGATCTGACCGGCTGGGGTGGTTCAGCCCTGACCGATTCGCGCATTGATGTTCCGACCGCGCCCACCGCCGGGATTCCAGTCACCTATGTACCGGCCCGCAACACCATCTTTCTCTCCATCGCACTGGCCTGGGCCGAAACGCTCGGGGCGGCCAATATTTTTGCCGGCATGAACGCGGTGGACTATTCCGGATACCCGGATTGCCGGCCGGATTACGTGGCTGCCTTTCAGACCATGGCCCGGCTG
>CAYSKY010000272.1:4254-5166 GCA_964431425.1 uncultured Burkholderiales bacterium | reverse complement strand
CGTCCTGGTCGCCGCCGGCGCCTTTTTCCGCATACAGCCAGCAGATCTTGCGCGCTTCAGGGCCTGACAGGCGATCGCCCATCAGGCCGCAGCGATAGGCGCGCGCCGACAGCCGCTCAAAGTGGCGGCAGCCGTGGCAGGTGCCGAATGGCTGCCCCTCGTTGTCGATCTGGAAGGTGGCGAGCGTTTCGCGCAGCGCCGACACGGCATTGCGGATGCGGTTGGGGCTGATGTTGCGCGTTGCCTGCTGCCAGGCCAGTTGCGGCTGTGCCTCGGCCAGAAACTGCTCACCCGCGGCCGACAGCCGCAGCCGTACCACCCGCCGGTCGAGATCGTCCTGGTAACGTTCGACCAGGCCGCGGCGGTCGAGCAGCAGCAGGCTCTGCGACATCGTGCCCTTGGTAAGGCCGAGGTAGGCGGCCATCGCCTGCGGTGTATTTGAATAGCGGTTGGCGCGCGACAGGTAGACCAGCGCATGCACATGCACCGGCTGTAGTTGCTCATCGCTGCCGACGCGCCTGAACTCGGAGCGCATCAGGTTGCCGAGGCGTTCGACCAGCTCCAGAAGGACCTGTGGGCTCTTATCCACGGTGGGTGATGTCAGAGTTCGGGGGATCGAATTTTATTGCCATGGCGGGCCTTGTACAAAATATAGTTTCGACTCGATACCGTGCTTGGCCGGATTTCATCCAGGTTTTTTTGGTGTTGATACGATACTAAACGAGGGGAGGATTTTGTACAAGGCGGAGAATTTTCCGGCCCCCTGCCGGTACGCCGGTTCCATTCGACTTCAAATTGTGATTGCGATGGCAGTGGCGGCCTGGGCGGATACCACACGTGACAGCAGCGCGGCAAGCGGTTCGCCGCTGCGGGTGTCGTGCCAGCCGGCGCCGTCAAAGCGGACGTGGAAGC
>CAYSKY010000272.1:0-4244 GCA_964431425.1 uncultured Burkholderiales bacterium | reverse complement strand
GACTGCATGGTTAGAGGGGTATTATGCGGATGTGTGGAAGCCGCCGGATTTTGCCGCCACCCAGATTTCGCGGTTGGGTGTCTGGCGGTTGATGATGACCTTGCCGCCATCCGCAAACTCGACGGTCAGGATGCCGCCGTTTATTTCACAGTCGAGGTCATCGCAGGCTTCAAGCTGCGCTTCGATCGACGCCATCACCTGCTCGACAGTTTCGTGGAACTCGCTCTCTCCGAGGGGACTGGCTGCATTCATGCCCGTGATACCATCCTTCCGACTTTTATTTTCGAGTGAATCATGCGCTGCGCTGCCTGCATTCTAGTCGCTTTGTTTTTGTCCATCGCCCTGTCCGCCTGCGGGCAGAAGGGTCCGTTGAAACTGCCGCAGGAGTCTCCGGCACCGGTTCCGAAAACAGCGGCGCCGGGAGCCGCATCATGAGCACGGATCTGCGCAATTTCAGCGTGCATCGCAGCCCCATCGACGGCGCGCTTTGCATGGAGCAGGTACCGCTGGCTTCGGTCGCCGCACAGGCCGGCACGCCCTGCTTTGTCTACTCGCAGGGCGCCCTCACCGCTGCGTACCAGCAGCTTGATCACGCCCTTGCCGCCGCCCGCGGTGGCCGCCCTTACCTCATCTGCTATGCGGTCAAGGCCAATTCGAACCTCGCGGTATTGAATGTCTTCGCCCGTCTCGGCGCTGGATTTGACATCGTTTCGGGCGGGGAATTGCAGCGTGTGCTGCGCGCCGGCGGCGATCCGTCGAAGGTGGTTTTCTCGGGCCTCGGCAAGACGCTGCCCGAACTGCGCCTGGCGTTGGAGACCGGCATCAAGTGCTTCAACATCGAGAGCGAGCCAGAGCTGGAGCGTCTCAATGCCATCGCCGGTGCCATGGGCAAGCGCGCCCGCGTGAGCCTGCGCGTGAACCCGGATGTCGACGCGAAAACCCATCCGTACATTTCCACGGGCCTGCGCAACAACAAGTTTGGTGTGGCCTTTGACCGCGCGATGGCGGTGTACCGGCGTGCGGCGTCGCTGCCGCATATCGAAGTCTCGGGCGTGGATTGCCATATCGGCTCGCAACTGACCGACGACGCGCCCTTGCGCGAGGCGATGGCGCGCATCGTCGCGCTGGCCGACGCGCTGGGTGCGGAGGGCATCCCGGTGCATCACATCTGCCCGGGCGGCGGCATCGGCATTACCTACAAGGACGAACAGGTGATCGATGTGAACGCCTACGCGGCCGCGCTGCAGGACTGCCTGGGTGACCGCGATGTGGAGCTGCTACTCGAACCGGGACGCATGCTGGTCGGCAATGCCGGCGTGTTGCTGACCCGCGTCGAGTATGTGAAGCCGACAGCCGCCAAGAATTTTCTGGTGGTGGATGCCGCCATGAACGACCTCATCCGCCCGCCGCTTTACCAGGCACACCACGAGGTGGTGGTGGTGCAGCCGCACGATATAGCCGAGCACGTCTATGACGTGGTGGGCCCGGTTTGCGAGAGCGCGGATGTGCTGGCACACGGGCGCCCGCTGCGCGCCCGCGAAGGCGATCTGCTTGCCATCCTCTCCGCCGGTGCGTACTCGTTTGTGATGTCATCCAACTACAATTCGCGACCGCGTGCGGCCGAGGTGATGGTGTCCGCGGAGTCCTCCCGGGTGGTGCGTGCGCGCGAAACTTTTGATGATCTGGTGGCGGGCGAAAGCTGTTGAGCGGATCGCGGACCGCGGCAAAAATGCCTGCAGGACTTGCGGCCGCACGGCGGTTGGTGTCGAGTCGCTATCAAGTTGCAAACCGCGTGTGCAAATAATCGCGCTTGACAGGTCCCAAAACTGTTGTTCAAAAAAACTTCTGTAATAGAATCCGCTACACCAAGTGCCCGTGTTGTAGAAGCTCACTTGTTCCATTTTTTGTTTTTAGTGTGCTGACGCAACCGGGTTGAGTGTGGTTGCTTCGCTACTGATTTTCAGTCTGCCGCGGTTTGCCATCACTCGATCGTTCGTCAGAACGGATGCTTGGTAGGTCGACGAGACATCGTCACCTGCTAATAAAGCAATTCGGTCCAACCATCGAAAGGAGTTGATCATGGCGACAGCCAAGAAAAAGCCGGCAGCAAAGAAACCCGCTGCAAAGAAGCCGGCAGCAAAGAAACCCGCTGCTAAAAAAGCAGTGAAGAAGCCGGCAGCAAAGAAGCCCGCTGCCAAAAAAGCCGCAAAGAAACCCGCTGCGAAGAAACCCGCCGCTAAAAAAGCTGCCAAGAAACCGGCCGCCAAAAAAGCTGCGAAGAAACCCGCTGCGAAAAAAGTAGCCAAGAAGCCTGCAGCCAAGAAGGCAGCGAAGAAACCTGCTGCCAAGAAACCGGCTGCAAAGAAGAAACCAGCCAAGAAAAAGGCTGCCCCCAAGAAAAAGGCTGCGGCCAAACCCGCTGCTGCAAAACCTGCCCCGATGGTCACCCCGGTGATCACCCCGCTCATCAAGCCGATGGGCTAGTCGAAGGAAACTTCGAAGGCAAATCGATCCGTTCTTGGCGGATTGGATCTCCAGCACGTCAAGAACGGATTATTTCATTCCATGATCTCCTCCCCCGAACGCCGCTCCAACGCGCGTCCACGCAACATTCCGCGTTCTCGTCACGAGCGCCCTTCCCGCTCCGCCAGCTGAAGCAAGCACCGGCACCGTGCCCGTTGGCCGCCGGTCACTCCACCGTTTGGTCTGGTTTTGTGCGACGCCACTGCGAACGCATCGACACTGCTGCCGCCAGGGTCAGCACGTAGAGAATCGGCGTCAGCACCATCAGATCGATACGCAGCAGCCCGTTGGAGTTTTTCGCGGCGATGACCGCCATTTGCAATTCGTAGCCGTTGAATATCAGCCAAAGCAGCCCGGCGAACACGGGCGCCATGCGAAAGAAGCGCAGGTCAAAGGTCTGCGCGGACCGCAGGTTGAGCGCCACTTGTCCTGCAATCAATGCCGCCGCAATGACCACGCCCGCCAGTGGCCACAGGGCGATGAGCTTTGCGGGTCCGAAGAATAACCAGCCGATTGGGTCCACGCTCAATGTTGTTCCGGTTTGATCATGGCAGCTGGGCCCGGGGCATGCGCTCAAGGATGATCTGGGTCTTCTTGCCCAGCCAGGGTGCGTTGCGGTTGCGGTCGTAAAAGCGCGGCCGGGTGACCATGGCCGCAAGGCGGGCCGATTGTTCGGCCGACAGCTGCGCCGCACTGGTGCCGAAGTAATGCCGGGCGGCGGCTTCGGCGCCAAACACGCCTTCTCCCCATTCGATGACGTTGAGGTAAATCTCGAGGATTCGTTCCTTGTCCATCAGCCATTCGATCATGATGGTGATGATTGCCTCCTCGCCCTTACGGAACAGGCTGCGGTCGGCAGACAGGAACAGATTTTTGGCCAGTTGCTGGGTGATGGTGGAGCCGCCCGCCACCACCTTTCCCTTCTGCTGGTTCTTTTCCAGCGCCTTCTGTATGCCGTCCCAGTCGAACCCTTCGTGGTCGACAAACTTGTCGTCCTCGGCCACCAGGATCGCCCGTTTCAGGTGGGTGGATACTTTTGCATAGGGCACCCAGACATGCTGCAGTTGCGCCGTCGGTTTTTTCTCGCGCAGTACTTCCAACCTTGCACTCATGAATGCGGTGGTGGTCGGATTGTGATCTACCCACCACCACAAGCGGACCAGCACGTAACCCTGATAAGCGAGAAAAACAACCAACAGCAGCGCGATGGCAGCGGCAAACCACCTGAACAAACGCCGGATCATGTACCGCGCAGGGCGGCGAGCACCCCGGCCGTGGGCGGCCTGATTCCGCGCCACAGCGCGAATGCCTCGGCAGCTTGTTCCACCAGCATGCCCAGGCCGTCCACGCTGTGTGCGCCTGATTGCGATGCGAGCGCCATGAACGGGCTTTTCCCCTTGCCATACATCATGTCGTAGGCCAGGCCGCCCTCGGCAAAGCAGATTGGCGGAACAGGCGGCAGCTCTGAAGTCAGGCTGGCCGAGGTGGCGTTGATGATGAGGTCAAACTGGTGGGTCGGCAGTTCGGTCAATGGCAGGGCGCGCAACACCCCGCGGCGCGCAAAAGCCCCCGCAAGTTCCTGGGCGCGCGCGAAAGTACGATTGGCGATCGCCATTGCCGCCGGCTGGGCCTCCAGCAGCGGGCCGATGACGCCGCGCGCGGCGCCCCCCGCGCCCAGTACCAGCACCTTGCTCATGCGAAAGCCTCCGTCCCGGCCCTTG
>CAYSKY010000271.1:0-5176 GCA_964431425.1 uncultured Burkholderiales bacterium | reverse complement strand
GCAGCGTGGGGGTCACCAGCGTGGGTGCGGCATTGGCGGGCTGTAGTGCGAACCCAAGCGCCACAAAGCAGCAGAGTTGTCGGATCACTTCAAGCGGGCCGCGGGGGATTCGCATATTCGGTATCAAAAGGTTGTCTCCCGCCATCTCGCTTTACGTCATGGCGTATGTGCAGTCCCGGCCGGCCCTGATTCGCGTGGCCGCGGAGTTAGGAATTCCGGAAGGATTGCCTAGGTTTCCGAATGCGACATTGTGTCGGAAACAAGGGCCGCCTGCACATCCGGTTCGGTCATGCCAAGGCACCCACTTCTGCGTGTTGCTGGCGGTGCTGGAAGCGGCCGTGGACCGGTGTATTGCGGGGAAGGCGAGGGGGTAAGGCGGAGGGCAGCTTTTGGCAGCTGCGGAAGTCCCGCTATTGTCGTCTCGTTTTTTCCTGTCGACCCCGTGAAGGCGGGGACCTCTGGCATTATGTTTTTGCGTCGTTGAACGAAGAAGCGTATCCAGAGGTCCCCGCCAATAGCCCTGCATGGCGTTGGCGTTCGGCCGGCGCAACTCTGCGCATTGCGAAATCCGGGCCTCACCCTGCGCGGGACGACAAGCGATCATGCGCGGGCGGCTACTTGAAGGCGATGCCTATTCAGTAGGCAGCGTCCACCACCGCTAGACCTTCAGTCGCGCAATGTCCTTGCGCATTTCCTGCGTGCGTTCTTCCACCGTCATATCGAGGCAGCGCATCACCTGGCGCACGAATCCGCCATGGCCCTGGTCCTGAAACGAGGCGTTCTCGACGTGCAGATGCGTGGTGAGCTCGGGGTTGGCCTTGAGGATTTCGTGCAGCCGCGTCTGGTCGTTCTGCACATCGTCCCATTCGCGAGCCACGCGCAGCGCGCCGTCCGGCGTGGCCATGTAGTGCCAGTGCCACAGGTCAACCAGCCGGCGTCCATCCGGATGGCCGAGATTGATCAGGAAGACGCCGTCGTTGACTTCCCAGCGCTCGGTCGTCACGCCCCCGGTCGCCGCAATCAGGTGCTTGTCCTTGTGGCGTTCCAGGTACTGCCGCAGGTTGAAGGACGGGTCGCGCACGTAGGCGTCGGCATCCAGGTAAAAGGCCCAGCCTCGGTAGCCGGCGGCACTCAGTTCCTTCAGCATGAACAGGCGGTTGAACGCGGCATGCCACGGAAAGTAGCCTCGCTTGATGCCGACGAAGGCGGTGTAGCTGAAGCCGTTGCTGATCGCATATTGCTCGTTGACGGTGCGTCCGCAGGCGAGCATCGGGAAGTAATGCTGCGCATCACAGGTCTGCAGGACCGTGACTTGCACCGCGTCCGCCGGCGCCGGTTCGGCCGGCGGCTCACGGTCCACCAGCAACTGCCCAGCCAGCCGGATGCTGTCACTGTTGACCGCGTTGTAACGCATGCGAAATTCAACCGAGCGCGAAATGTTCTCCACCAGGTCCGTGATCGAGGCAGCCTTGCGGTGCGCGTCGATGGCCGTCTGCGAATCCGGCTCACGGTCCAGCAGCGTCAGAAACGCCCAGCGGACGCTTTGCTCGTCAACCGTCTTCCTGTTGAGTAGCGTACGAAACGCCCACTTGAAAACGTTATCGCGGAACTGCGGTTCCCTGAACCATCTGACGATGCCGTTCGGCTGATTGGACATCCGCTACCCCTGAATTACAAAATTCCGCGGCCACCAATTGGCCACGCCCGCCACGCAAAGCGGACCCGCTTCCTTGTACAGCAATGCGTTGCCGATTCAGGAATCTGCCCGCTCCCCAAGCACAGCACATTCTTGCATGCACGGGTGCAGGAGGGTGGCGGAGCCATTCACCCGATCGAGACCGCGGGGGCACCCCAGCTATTTGTCACGAGCCTATGTAATCTGGAATACGGTCTGAACAGAAACCGCGGCGCCCTGGCACCCTGCCTGCTCCATTGCTAGCAACACCAGCCACGCTGCGCTTGCTACATTTACATCAGCGGCGCGCTGGTAATAGGCGCACAGTGGGACAAGACACCATCACTCACGCCTGACCGACGGTTCGCTGTAGAACACGTAGTGCTTTTCTTTCCCTGGGGAGGGGATGATGAAGCGAGCTTTGCGACTTGGAACAACAGTCCTTGGGCTGTTGTGCGTTGCATCTGCATGGTCGGCGCCATATCCGACGGCGGAACAGTTGCGCGGTGCCATCGCGGAAATCACGCCGCAGCTGAAATCCGAGCAAATGGAAGTGGTCGCGCTGGAAGCCCAAAAAGAAGGCGTCGGGTTGCCGCTGATGGCGGCGGGACTGCGGCTGGGCGACGGCGTCTGCTTGGTCTACTACAACGCAAAGCCGGAAGACGGCCTCATTCAATTCTTCGAGCCGATGTCCGTGCAGGACGCGCCGATCTGGCTCAATTCGATTGCCGTGCATGAAGTCACCCATTGCATCGAACAACGGGAAGCCTACATCCGGCGCCGGTTTGAACGGGTGCTGCCGCCGGGTGTCATGAATGAAAATGTGACCGTCCAGGGGTACTACTCGGTCGTGAAGAGTGGGGCGGTGGAAACCTGGGGCGAAGCGCTGGCCGATATCGTGTCGGTGCTGTACCTGAAGCAGGCGGTGCCGGATCGGTGGCGGCAATTTGCCGGCGCCCTCACGGCGATGCGCAGCAGCCAGGCCGGCAAGTGGCCGGAACACAATACTTCTGCATGGCTGGACAAGGTTATTGCCGCCGGCGCCGAGAAGCCGGAGCACCTGAGCATCTTCGAAGCGGCTTTTCAGTTACGCCGGCAATTTCAACCCGAACAACCAGCCCGGCATTCGGCACCGCGGCGGGAGTAGCGCACGCCAAACCCAAGCATTGGCGCGGCTCCCAGGCCAAAAATGCCCGGAAACCCGCGCCAAATGGCGATCTACGAAGTGGGGTGCTGAACAGTAAACCCGGATGGAAGCCGCCGGTTGTAGCGGACTCTCAACCTACGAGCCGACCACGAACTGATTGCCGTCCGGGTCTTTCATGATCATGTACGTGCCCCACGGTTCCTTCCTGGGTTCAGAGACGAACTCCACGCCGCGCGCCTTGAGTTGGCGGTAAGTCGCTTCCGCGTCGTCGCAGGCCAGCGAGCCGTTGAAAAATCCACCGATACGGTCCTCATGGCCATCCGGTGTGAACAACACAAACCGCGTCTGGGAGTCGCCAATGCGCAGCTCAATCCAGCGCTGCTTATCGTTGAAGGGCTGGTCGGTCGCGACGCGAAAGCCGAGCTTTTCGGTGTAGAACGCCAGCGCGCGATCCTGATCGGTGACGGGAACGCTGACGAACTTGAGGTGGCTGATCATGGTGACGGCTCCGGGCTTGAGTGGTGATGGCGACGATATTGCCACGCCAGGCTTGCCTGCTATACCCATTGAAACTATAGTATTAAAGACATGAGTGCTCTTCCCCTCGATCAATACGTGGTTGATGTGCTGATGCCCGATCTGGTCGGGCACGATAAATCGCCTTCCGCGTTTCTCGTCTACCTATATCTGTGGCGAATGGCCGGCCCGCGTGGCCGCGCGCAGGTGAGCTACACCACCATGGCTTCCGACACCGGGCTTTCCAAGGCAAGTGTGCAACGCGCCGTCGCGATCCTGAAGCGCCGCAAGCTGCTCTCGATCACCAAGGCCAACCCGACCGCCGTGCCGGACTATCGGGTGGCGCGGCCATGGGTCGGTCGGATTCCCGGATAGCGCCGGAGTGGGAATAATCGTTCCATGAAGTCCACCCGTGTTCGGCGCCACTGCCTCTGCCTGCTGCTGCCGTTCGCAATAACGACGGCGTCCGCAGTAACGCTGGATGTGAAAGCCGTCAAACTCGGCAGCGAACAACTTGCCTCGCTCAAACGCCATGTGTCGGAGACGTTGCCGGCACGCACGTTTGACTGGACCACGCTGACGGCCAGCGCCACCGCCGAGCGCGGCCGGCGGCAACCGTTGCTGGTGACACTCACCACCGTGCCGGCCTTGAGTGCAGCCGGTGTGTGCCTAAGCGAAGAGCATCATTTCACGCGGGAGAGTGCAGGCGGCAAACGCGACGCCGGCTGGCAGGCCAACGAAGACCTGACGCGATTTCAGGCGTGGCTGCCGCAAGGCGGTGATTGCACGCGTATGACGGATGCCATCGATGTGG
This sequence comes from uncultured Burkholderiales bacterium, assembly GCA_964431425.1. Lineage (GTDB taxonomy): Bacteria > Pseudomonadota > Gammaproteobacteria > Burkholderiales > Usitatibacteraceae > UKL13-2. Next base: position 1,024 of record CAYSKY010000271.1, on the reverse strand, counting down.
ACCGCAGTTTGTCCGACAAGGACATCCTGTACTTCCACCGGCAAAGCGAGGCCCTGCGCAGCCGCGCGGCGGGTGTGATCGGTGGGAGCGATTGTGCCCGCGTGCGGTTTTGCGAGGTGACGTTGCGGCGCGTCGGTCGCGAAGTTCAGGAGAGCGCCTCACGCCCCACACGCACCGTGACCAAGCTCACCTACTCCCCGGTCAAGCCGGGCCCGGCGTGCCTGTACGTGATGGAGGTTTCCTTCGTCGGCCCGCTGAATGATCTGGTGCCGCTGGGTGCGAGTTGTCCGTTGCCTTAGGCAGCGGCTTTACCCTTACGCGACGCGACCTGCTGGAGTACCTGCCCGGCCTTCTGAAAGTGCGCTTCCCAGGTCGGCATTTTCCAGGCCGGCATGCGGGCAATCTGGGCACGCCGCAACGCCGAGTCGTCGCTGGCGTACTCAAGAACGGCGCGGCGCCATGCGTCCTTGTCTTGCGCAGGAACGTACTCCGGCGTATCTCCGCCAACCTCGCGGAATGCAGGGATGTCGGAGACGATGGCGGGGATGCCGGCGCCAAGCGCTTCTGCCACCGGGATGCCGAAACCTTCGACGATGGAGGGGAAGAGCAGCGCGCGCGCACCCTTGAGCAGTTGCGACAACTCGGTATCGCTCACGCGGCCCCGGTACTCAGTCTTGCCGCGAACACCGATGGACGCCATCCCCTCGACATCGGCGTGCTTGACGTTGGATTTCCTGCCGACAATCACCAGACGCGGAATGTCGTCGTGCGAGCCAAGCTCCTCCCAGAGTTTCCGGATGAGCTGATGGTTTTTGCGCGGCTCAAGCGAACCCACCATCAAAAAGTAAGGCGTTTCCTTGGTGGTGGCCGGTGGCACCGTATCCGTACGCAGATCAACGCCGGGATGCACAACGGTCATCGGTGGCAGCGCAAGCCCCACATCCACCGTGTAGTTGTGGAGGTCTGCCAGCGCCGCCTGGGAGACAATCAGTCCGGCATCCGAATACTGGGATAACGATTGCAT
>CAYSKY010000270.1:0-5190 GCA_964431425.1 uncultured Burkholderiales bacterium | reverse complement strand
GTACTGAGGCTGGCGTCACCGAGGCGGGGTTCGAAGCCGGACCGGTTCCTGCGACGTTCGCCGCCGAAACCGTGCACGAGTAGCGGGTGCCATTCGTAAGCGCGGAAACGACCAACGGTGAACCCGCGCCCGTCACAGGCGCGGTTCCCGGACCACACGAGGCTGTGTAGGTAAGGATCGCCGAGCCGCCGTCAGCAGCGGGTTGAAACGCCAGGGTCGCACTCCCGTCGCCCGCGATGGCACTGGTGATCACAGGGGCGGCGGGTATCGTAAACGGCGTTACATTGGTTGCAGCAGACGGCGTGCTTGTGCCGGCGCCATTCATTGCGGTCACGCTGCAGCTATAGGCGGTACCGTTGCTGAGCCCCGTTACCTGAACCGGCGAACCGGCTGAGGTTCCTGTAATCGCGCCCGGGTTGCAGGTTGCCACATAGGCAGTGATCGGGCTGCCATTGGCAGATGGCGGCGTGAACGAAATGCTGGCGGACGCATTGCCTGCCGTAGCAGACCCGATGACAGGACTCGCCGGAGGGCCGGCAGGCGTGACGGTTGCCGCATTGGATGCCGGGCCGGTTCCGACGGAGTTGGCGGCTGTTACCGTACAACTGTAGGTCGTGCCATTGGCCAATCCCGGGACGGTGACCGGCGAATTTGCACCCGAAGCCGTGACCGGTCCCGGCAGGCAACTCACCGTGTAACTGGTAATGGTGCTGCCACCATTGGAGGCGGGTGCGGTAAAGGCCACGGATGCCTGGCCGTTGCCGGAGGTGGCCGAAGTTCCGGTTGGCGCGCCCGGCACTGTGGTCGGCGGAGCGGTGGAAACCGTGCCAGATGCGCCGCTGAAATTGGTCAGGGTTGGTGGAGTGGTCTGGCCATTGCGGTCGACTGACAGAAAACCATTGCTGGGTACCGCCGGCTGGCTTATGAAGTCGTACCCGAGGTCAAACACAATATTGCCGCCGCCCTGGGCCAGAAAATTGTTCGGCAATATGTAGTCCGGCGCAACCACATTCAATGCGGCGAAACCGGACGTGCCCAGCAGCATTGTTTTGCCGGCCGTATCGCCGGGAAGGTTGGCCGGAAACGTGAATACCGTCCCGCTGGAGCCGGTCAGGGTGTGGGATTGCAGAAACTGCTGTCCACCGAAGAGCGCCGTCATTTCAACGGCCTGCACGCTCCCGGTTGAGTCCGAGTAGACCTTTGAAATCTGCCACAGGTGGAAAGCAGCCTGCGACGCCGTGGAGAACGCTGACCCTAATATCAGCAGGCCGATGGCCAGCAGCTTTGTGCGCATTTTTCCCCCGACTGAGTAGGCCACTTCATACGGGCGGAATTCGGTTTCGGATGCGGCCGGGGTTCCTAGGGGATGCGGCTCCCGGCAAGGGATTTGGCCAGGGTACGGTCGGTGGCATCGATTGAGCCCGAAAGATCGACGTCAGCAAGATAATTGCCTGCGTTGACGGGCAGGTTATTGCGCGCCTTGATTGTCACGATGTCACTGGCGGTGACGGATTGGGTGGAATTGATGTCGCCGGTCAGAAATGCGACGGAGGCGGAAACGTCAAAACCGAGCGCATTGATGTTCTGCAGGGTTATTCGCGCGCGCCGCCGGTCCGGCATGGCCGTGACTGTGACATCGACCTGGTTGCCGTTGATGTTGTAGGTGGCAAGCCCGACCGGTGTGCCCGCCGCGTCAGTGCAGCTGATGCCGCCGACCAGGTTGATCGGGCCATTGAAATTGAACGTCAGGCGATGCCCTGTACCAAGGGTACGTGGTTCGGTGGTAATGGTGCCGTTGATCGGCTGCACATGATTGACCGTCAAGGGGAATTCCCCGGCGGCACCGTGTGTTTTGCGCGAGACCACGCTCGTCAGTGCGAGCGTCGGGCCGTCGATCGCCCAGATCTTGCCATTGCCGTAATCGACGATGTAAAGCTCACCGGCCTCGTCCTCGCCGAAGCTGCTGATGCTGCTGATCGCCGCGGGCGAAGGTAGCAGCACTTCCGGTGTCCATGTATCACTGGCGCCGGGCCTGGCGGCAAAAACCTGCCGGTTTGCATAGTCGGCATAGAGGTAATAGCCCTGCAGCGCCGGACTGTTTGCGCCGCGGTACCGGTAGCCGCCGGTCACGGCAATGCCGCCTGCGCTATGCAGGTAGGTCAGGATCGGCCGCGTATGGCCAGCCTGCGCGGCGCAGGCACCCGCCACGCCAAAGTAGCTGTCGTTGTAGCAGTTGTTGCCTTCATAAGCACCCCAGCCGTAGCTCTGGCCTCCGGGTGATCCGGCCGCCTGAAAATTGACTTCTTCGACGGCGCCCTGGCCAACATCACCGATAAAGAGGTCGCCGGTCATGCGGTCAAAGCTATATTTCCAGGGGTTTCGCAGGCCGTAGGCCCAGATTTCCGGACATGCCGTGGCGCAGGTCGAACCCTCGTAGGGATTGCCCGGTGGAATGGTGTAGCTGGTTCCGCCATCGACGGCAATGCGCAATAGTTTGCCGCGGCGACTCTTCAGGTCGAGGCCGGTGCGGTCCGGGTCACCTCCGCCACCGCCATCGCCTGTCGATATGTATAAAAAACCATCCGGACCAAACGCGAGGTGTCCGCCGTTGTGGTTGGTGTTCACCGGGTGGGGCACCGAAAGAATAACGGCGCCGGAGTTGGGCAACGCCTGGTTCGCGTTCGCCGGGTCGCGCAGGTAGCGCGCGACGGTCAGCGCGCCGCCGCCGGTTGCGGTGTAGAAAACGTAGAACGCGCCATTGCTGGCGTATTGCGGATGAAAGGCGAGCCCGAGCAGGCCCTGTTCGCCACCGGATACCAGCACGTTGGCAGGGGCAAGGTTCAGGAAGCTGGTGGCAAGTACCGTGCCCCCGGCGAGGATCTTGATTCGGCCGGATTGCTCGACGATGAACAGCCGTCCGCTACCGTCGCGGGCATTGACCAGGTTGGTGGGCAAAGACAGTCCGGAGGCCACTTGTCGGAGGCTTACCGGCGGCGCCGCTTCAGCCGGACGCACCGGCCAGGTTGCCGAGGTGAGCGCTGCGGCCAGCATCAGGATTACCCGGGACATGCTCATCATTTGCTCCTTGGCGAACGACACGGGTCCAAGAGAGAAATGCGCGCGGTTCCGCTTGTTGTTATTGCTTGCCTGCGGTGGCAACCGATTCTACCGGTGAGACGCAAACGGGTGTGAATTGCCAAACTCAAGCACTGGCGCGGCTCCCCAGCCTTTTTTGCCCGCAAAGCCGCGCCAATGCTGGTCTTTTCCAGTTTCGCTATATCGATTTGCGCAGAAAATCGCGCAGGTGCTTCGACTGTGCCTTGAGCGAAGGGATGTGCACGTACATCATGTGGCCGGCCTCGTAGTAATGCCGGGTGATGTTGCCGGCCAGGGACTGATCCAGCGCCATGTGATTGAGCACGTAATCGCTGGCGAAATGCGGCGTGGCGAGGTCGTAATAGCCCGACGCCACGTACACCTTCATGTGCGGATTGCTGCTCATGGCCTTGCGAAGGCTCTCGGCCACATTGAGATGATGGTTTTGCGTGCCGAAGTCCCAGTTCATGTACAGCTTGGAAATCATGGTGTACGGTGTGTCGGCGTTGAACTTGAGGTCGCGACGCAAGTAGTCGTTGATACACGCCGCGTAGGCTCCATCGAGATTGGTGTGGGCCGGATCAAATTCAAAGTTCTCGCCCGCAGCATCGCGGTCAATGCCTTTGAAGCGGCTGTCAAGGCGCCCGACTGTACGATGCTCGTCACGGCACAATTCCTTGCAGAATCGGTGGATCTTGATTCGCAGATCCGTGGCGGCGATGTACTCGCGAGACAGCCCCGTATAGGCCACGAGCTTGTCGATGATGGCGGCGCGATTGGCCGGTGAGAGTTTGTCCCCCTGGAACAGCGCGGCGTTGTATTCCCCCTCGGCAAACTGCTCGACCTCATCCAGCACTGCGCGCAGCGGTTTTTTCTGCAAAGACTTGTCGAGCTTCTTGTGGTGCCACGCGGTGGCGGCATAGGTGGGCAGGAACAAAACATGCGCCAGGTCGTGGCCGTCGATGAAGCGGAAGGTGGAGAAATCGAGCGCGGTCGAAAACAGCATGAGTCCGTTCAGGTACATGCCGTACTTTTCCTGCAACAGAGAGGACAATCCCGCGGCCCGCGTGGTGCCGTAGGATTCGCCGGCGATGAATTTGGGCGAGGCCCAGCGCTCGTGGCGCGTGGTGTAGAGCTGGATGAAAGCGCCAACGCTGTCCAGGTCACGCTGATAGTTGTGATACTCCTTGATCTTTTCGCCATCCAGCATACGGCTGTAGCCGGTGCCGACCGGGTCGATGAACACCAGGTCCGTCTGGCCGAGGATGGAATATTCGTTGTCGATGAGGGCGTAGGGCGGCGGCGGTGCATTGCCTTCCGCATCCAGTTTCACCCGCCGGGGTCCGAGAACACCGAGGTGCAGCCAGACGCTGGATGAGCCCGGGCCGCCGTTGAACGAAAAGGTGAGGGGGCGTTTCGCCGGGTCCTTCACGCCATCGCGGGTGTAGGCGATGAAAAACATTTCGGCGCGGGGCTTGTTCGCTTCCCGGTTGCCGTCCTTGTCGCCATCCTCATGCAGGATGACCGTGCCGCAGGTGACGGTATAGGCGATGGTTTCGCCATTGATTCGAATTTTGTGCCGGGTGCTGGAGAGCCGGTCGACCGGAAGGGCGGCGGCGGTTGACGGCGGTGTGTTTTCTTTTTCGGTGGCCATGTGCGTGTCGGGGTCGTGGGGAACCCCATTATTGCGCAAGATGGTCAGGCGAATGGCGTAACAGTCTTTGTCAGCGTTTCGGCGAGTCGGGTGGCGTTGCGCGCCACCATGCCGTAAATGGAAAGCTGCGGATTTGCGCCGATCGACGTCGGAAACGCCGAACCATCGAAGACCCACAGATTTTCCATCTGGTGGTGGCGCCCGTCGCTGCGCACCACAGAATGGCGCTCGTCGCGACCCATCCCGCAACCGCCCATGACATGCGCACTGGCGACGCGGGTGCGCAGCGCCTGCATCGGCAGGCTGTCAATGGCCCGGCGGGCGTCGGCCCAGCTGCGATAGGGTTTGGCGTCTTCATGCAAAGGCATGACAATGCGGCCGCCCGCCGCAAACTGGATCTCTGCCATGACTTTCAGGGAATGCCGCAGTCCCTCCCATAC
>CAYSKY010000269.1:3800-5191 GCA_964431425.1 uncultured Burkholderiales bacterium | reverse complement strand
GCCATCATTGCGCAGTTAACGCAGATGAATATCCAGTACAAGCATGCGGATGGCGGTGGCGCAATTCTGGTGCCTTCCGACCAGGTTCATGAGGCCCGCCTGAAGCTCGCCTCGCAGGGACTGCCCAAAGGAGGCACGGTCGGATTTGAACTGCTGGAGAACCAACGCTTTGGCGCTACGCAGTTTCAGGAGCAGGTGAACTTCCAGCGCGGCCTGGAGGGGGAACTGGCGAAATCGATCCAGTCGCTTTCATCAGTGCAGAGCGCACGTGTGCACCTGGCACTCCCCAAACAATCGGCATTTCTGCGCGAGCAGCAAAAGCCTTCCGCCTCGGTTATCCTCAACCTTTACCCGGGACGTACGCTGGACCGGGCACAGGTGGCCGGAATCGTCCATCTTGTATCGTCGAGCGTACCGGATCTTTCCCCGAAGAATGTCACCGCGCTGGACCAGCAGGGCGCGTTGCTGTCGTCCGCGAGTGAGTCCGGAGCAGCCGGTGGACTTGACCCGGACAAGCTGAATTACCTGCAGCAACTGGAACAGAGCTACATCCGGCGCGTCACCGACCTGTTGGAGCCGATTGTCGGCCGCAACAATGTCAGGGCCCAGGTGACTGCGGATGTTGACTTCGCCATCGTCGAACAGACGGCCGAAACCTTCAAGCCCAACGTCGGCGAGGCCAGCGTTCGCAGCATGGCGCTGGTTGAATCCACAAACGGGGCCGGAAGCAACGCGCAGGGTGTGCCGGGGGCGCTGAGTAACCAGCCGCCTGCAAACCCGACAGCGCCTATCCAGGGGGGCACGGCGGCGCCGGGGCAGCCGGCCGCCCAGACTGCGGCAGCCGGGCCTGGCAAACGCGACCAGACGACCAACTATGAAATCGACAAGACCGTCCGCGTGGAGCGGCGGCCGGTGGGCACTGTAAAACGCCTGTCTGTTGCGGTCGTGGTCAACAACAGCAAGGTGACCGACAAGGATGGCAAGGTGACTTTGCAGCCGCTATCCGAAGCCGACCTGGCAAAGATCACGTCTTTGGTTCGCGAGGCCATCGGGTTCTCGCAACCACGCGGCGACAGCCTGAATGTGGTTAACGTGCCATTCAGTGTCGAGGAAAAGATTGTCGAACCGGAAATTCCAGTATGGAAGCAGCCGGAAAACATCTCCCTCGCCAAGGAGGCCGGCAAGGGTCTGGCCCTGGTGGCTGGACTGCTGTTGCTGATCTTCGGATTGCTCCGCCCCGCGATGAAGGCAATCGGCCAGCGCCCGATGCAGATCCCCCACATGGCGGATTCCGCAGGTGAACTGGCTTCGCCCGATGCCGTCTACACCAAGTCCGGTCAGTCCAATGGTTCGGCCGGGGGCGCGGCCCAACTGGCCGACGTGCGCCAGCT
>CAYSKY010000269.1:0-3790 GCA_964431425.1 uncultured Burkholderiales bacterium | reverse complement strand
GTACCGGCAACCGGCCACGCAGTGTTGGCGGCAACGGCACCCGCAGCGGCCGCTGCGCGTTCCGTCCCCGCTCCAGCCACGAGCAGCAACCCGATGCTGGAAGAAGACCCTTCGTTCTACGCCTGGCTGGGCACGTCCGACGTGCGCCAGCTGGCAAAACAGGATCCGGCCACCGTCGCAAACGTCGTTCGTGCATGGGTGAACAAAGATGGCTGAAGATGGCCTGACCAATGCCGCCATCCTGCTGATGTCGATCGGCGAGGAAGAGGCATCCGAGGTATTCAAGTACCTGACACCAAAGGAAGTACAGTCGCTGGGCGAAACCATGGCGAAGCTGAAGGTGGTCGACTCCGGGAAGATCGAGGCGGTGCTGACCTCTTTTCAGGAAACGACAAGCGTGCAGCGCTCCCTGGTATCAGATACTGATGAGTATGTGCGAAACGTCCTGAACAAGGCTCTGGGGACCGACAAGGCTGGCTTCCTCATTGACCGCATCCTCCAGGGCAAGGATGTATCCGGCATCGAGGGCCTCAAGTGGATGGATGCCGCGACGGTTGCGGAGTTGATCCGCAACGAACATCCCCAGATTATTGCGTCCATCCTGGTGCACCTCGAGCGCGACCAGGCGTCCTCGATTCTGGCGCTGATGACCGAACGCACCCGAAACGATGTCATTTTGCGCATCACCACGCTGGACGGCATCCAGCCCAACGCGCTTAAAGAGCTCAACGAGGTGCTCACGAATGTGATGGCCGGCAGCGAGAAGTTGAAAAAGACGGCACTCGGCGGCGTGAAGGCGGCCGCCGAAATTCTTAACTTCATGAACTCCAGTACTGAAGCGGCGACGGTTGAATCGATTCGTGCCTACGATCCCGATCTGGCCCAGAAAATCGTCGATCAGATGTTCACCTTTGACAATCTGCTTGATCTTGACGACAAGGCCATTCAGCTGGTGCTACGCGAGGTGCAGGGCGAATCGCTGGTCGTCGCACTCAAGGGGGCTGATGCGGGCTTGCGCGACAAGATTCTGAAGAACATGTCGCAGCGTGCAGCCGACATGTTGCGGGACGATCTTGAATCGAAAGGCCCGGTCCGGGTATCGGAAGTCGAGGCGGAACAGAAAGAAATCCTCAAGATAATCCGCCGACTTGCCGAAGAAGGACAGATCGCTCTTGGTGGAAAAGGGGAGGAAAGCTTTGTCTAGCCGATTCATACCACGAGACCAGCTCAAGGCGGTTTTGCCATGGCAGATGGCGTCGCTGGACGCCGCTCGTGGCGGGGGTACGGTCGGCCATGGCGCCGCAGAAAAGAAAGTCGACGAAGCCGGCAATCAGGTCAACAAGGCGCGCGAAGAGGGTTTCCGGCACGGTCTTGAAGTCGGTTATGCCAAGGCCGAGGCATCCGCCCGCCGGCACGACCAGGACTTCAACCGCATTCTTGCGGGCATGGCGAGCTCTGCGACGGAACTGGATGAGTCAGTGGCGTCCGAGATTGTTGAACTGGCCGTGGCATTGGCGAAGCAAATTGTGCGCACCCATGTGACGGTCAACAAGGATGCCATCCTGCCCGTCGTTCGCGAGTCGCTGAACAGCATTGTTGACATGGCCCAGCATCCCCGGCTGTCGATGAATCCGGAGGATATCGAGGTGGTGAAGCGGGAACTGGCTGACGAGTTGATTGAGCATTGTTGCCGCATTGCCCCGGACGACCAGATCGCCCGCGGCGGAGTGCGGATCGAGGATGCAACCTACGAGTTGGATGCAACAGTGCCGACGCGTTGGAATCGCGCGCTGGCATCACTGGGACTAAAAGATGATTGGCTCTCCTGAAACTGTCGCTGTTGACGACGGCAACCGTTTCAGCGGTTACCTGAAAGCAATCAGGGATCACGTTTCAAACGGAGCGCCGGTGGTCATCCATGGGCGCCTCACGCGGGTTGCGGGCCTGGTAATGGAGGCGGTCGGGCTCAAACTGCCGGTGGGCAGCACTTGCACAGTCATTCAACATAACGGCCACCGGATCGATGCTGAAGTCGTGGGTTTTGCCAGCGACCGCCTGTTTCTCATGCCGACCTCTGATGTGCACGGGTTGGTGCCCGGGGCCGTGGTGGTGCCGGATGAACCGGCCGCCAATACTCCGGAATTTCTGCAACCGCACCACCCATGGCGCCGCGTGGTGGACCAGTCGCGTCACCTGCCAATGGGGCCCGGCCTGTTGGGGAGGGTGGTGGACTCCAATGGCGAGCCGTTGGATCACCAGGGCCGACTGGAATTGACCACTTTCCGCCCCTTGCGCAGCCGGCCGTTGAATCCAATTGATCGCGAGCCGATCTCCCATGTGCTCGACACGGGTGTGCGCGCCATCAACACCCTGCTGACAGTCGGCCGCGGGCAGCGAATCGGACTCTTCGCGGGATCCGGCGTGGGCAAGAGTGTGCTGCTGGGCATGATGGCACGCTACACCAGCGCGGACGTCATCGTCGTCGGATTGATCGGCGAACGCGGGCGCGAGGTGAAGGAATTCATCGAGAACATTCTTGGTGAAGAAGGCCGCGCACGTTCGATCGTTGTGGCGGCGCCTGCGGATACACCTCCGCTTCTCCGGCTCCAGGGCGCCACCTACGCCACTGCGATTGCCGAGTACTTCAGGGACCAGGGAAAACACGTACTGTTGCTGCTGGATTCACTCACCCGTTTTGCCATGGCACAGCGCGAAATTGCGCTCGCCATCGGTGAACCTCCGGCAACCCGGGGCTATCCGCCTTCTGTGTTTGCAAAACTGCCTGCGTTGGTCGAACGGGCCGGCAACGGTCTGAATGGGCGCGGCTCGATCACTGCGTTTTATACCGTGCTGGCGGAGGGAGACGATCAACAGGATCCGATCGCCGACAATGCCCGTGCCATCCTTGACGGCCACTTTGTCCTGACGCGCGCGCTTGCCGAACAGGGGCACTACCCCGCCATTGATATCGAACAGTCCATTTCCCGGGTCATGCACAGCATCGTCACGCCCGAGCAGGAGGACATGGCGCGAAAATTGCGGATTCTGCATTCGCGCTACGAGAAGAACCGAGACCTGATCAGTCTGGGCGCCTATGTGGCCGGCAGTGACCCGCAGGTGGATCTGGCCATCGCGCTCAGACCCAAAATCGATGCGTTTCTCCAGCAAAGTATGGACGAGCGTGCGTCCTTCCCGGACAGCCAGACTTCGCTGGGCGCGGTTTTGTCCAACATTCCGATTCCCGTGAGGTGACTGAGTGAACGCCAAGCCTGCACTGGACCTGGTGATCCATGTATCGACCGATCGTCGTGATAGCGCCGCGCTCGCGCTCGCAGGCTCGCGCCGCCAGGCGGAGGAAGCGCAGCGCAAACTGGACCTGCTCTCCCGTTATCACGAAGACTACGTCGCACGGATTAATGATGGCGCCGCGGCGGGCCAGACCGATGTCGCCAGAATCACCAACAACAGGGCTTTTATCGCGAAACTCGAAAGCGCAATCGCCCAGCAGGAAAGGGAGATCCAGGCCTGCGAGTCCTATCTCGACGCCTGTTACCACCAATTGAGTGCAGAAGAGCAAAAGCTTAAGTCTTTGGAGACTTTGCGCGAACGGCGTATCAAGCTCGCGTTGCTGAAGGAAGGACGCCGCGAACAGGGGCGAACGGACGAATTCGCTGCCAGAGCCGCGCAGCTGGGCAACTCAATTTTCAACAACCGGGCATCCTGATCATGGAGCAAGACAATGGGTGAAATTCAAATTACGATGCCGCCCCAGGCCGGCAAGACACCCGTC
>CAYSKY010000268.1:4918-5208 GCA_964431425.1 uncultured Burkholderiales bacterium | reverse complement strand
CATGAAAACCACATAAAATCATGCGTTTATCCAATTTCTACCTCTCCACCTTGCGCGAGGCGCCCGCCGACGCTGATATAGTTTCGCAGAAGCTGATGCTGCGCGCCGGCATGATCAAGAAACTGGCCGCCGGCATCTACAACTACATGCCGATGGGCTTGCGCTCCATCAAAAAAATCGAAGGCATTATTCGCGAGGAAATGACCGCTGCCGGGGCGGTGGAACTGCTGATGCCGGTCATCCAGCCTGCTGAACTCTGGCAAGAAACCGGGCGCTGGCAGAAATACGGC
>CAYSKY010000268.1:0-4908 GCA_964431425.1 uncultured Burkholderiales bacterium | reverse complement strand
GAATTGATGCGAGTAAAAGACCGGCACGACCGCGATTTCATCGTGCAACCGACTTCGGAGGAAGCGATCACTGACATCGCACGCCAGGAAATACGCAGTTATCGTCAACTGCCGGTGAACTTTTTTCACATCCAGACAAAGTTCCGGGATGAGCGGCGCCCACGATTTGGGGTGATGCGGGGCCGCGAATTCACGATGAAGGATGCGTATTCATTCGACCGGGACGAAGCGTCAGCCCAAAAGAGCTATGACGTCATGTACTCTGCTTACCAACGAATCTTCACGCGGATTGGCCTCGATTTCCGCGCTGTGGCTGCCGATACCGGCGCCATCGGCGGCACACGCTCCCACGAATTCCAGGTGATCGCCGATACCGGAGAGGACGCAATCGCCTATTGCCCCACTTCTGAATACGCCGCCAACATTGAACTGGCCGAAGGCCTGCCCTTGATCGCAACCCGCGGCCCGGCGACGTTGCAGCTTGCCAAGACCCCGACCCCCGGGAAGGCGCGTTGTGAGGACGTGGCTGAGTTTCTCGGCCTGCCGCTCTCTCAGACCGTCAAATCCATCGTGCTCGCGGCGGAAAAAACGGACGAAAACGGCGACCCGGCTCAGGCTGAGGTGTGGCTGCTGTTGCTGCGCGGCGACCATGAACTCAATGAGATCAAGGCTGGCAAGCTGCCGGGACTCAACAAGGGCTTCCGTTTCGCCACGGAAGGAGAAATCGTCGATCATTTCGGCTGCAAGCCCGGTTACCTCGGCCCGATCGGCCTGAAAAAGCCCGTGAAACTGGCCGTGGATCGCACCGCCGCCAACATGAGCGACTTTGTGTCGGGCGCCAACGAGGTGGACTTCCACTACACCGGCATGAACTGGGGACGCGACCTGCCTGAACCGGATCTGGTAGCCGACCTACGCAACGTGGTCGCCGGCGATCCTTCACCTGACGGCAAGGGGGTCCTGGCCATTCAGCGGGGCATCGAAGTGGGCCATGTTTTTTATCTGGGAACCGTCTACTCTGCGCCGATGAAGGCGACCTTCCTCGACGAAAATGGCAAGCCGCAACCGCTGGAAATGGGCTGCTATGGAATCGGCGTCACCCGCCTGCTCGGTGCCGCCATCGAGCAGAATCACGATGCCAAAGGCATCATCTGGCCCGATGCGATTGCGCCGTTCACGGCGGTCATCTGCCCGCTGGGCTACGACCGCAACGAGGCGGTGAAGTCAGCGGCGGATGAACTCTACGCCGACCTGCGTGCCGCAGGGATTGATGTGGTGCTGGATGACCGCGGTGAGCGCCCCGGCGTGATGTTTGCCGACTGGGAGCTAATCGGCGTACCGCACCGCATCACCATCGGCGACCGCGGACTCAAGGAAGGCAACGTCGAATACCAGCACCGGCGTGACGAGAAGGCGACCGTGGTGCCGTTGGCCGGGATAGCGGCCGTACTGAAACAGAGACTCGCTCCCAAGATCTGAAAACAAAACACCAGCATTGACGCTGCCCCCGGACTGAAAGCGTGCCGCGAGAGGCGTCAATGCCGGCGTCTGCCAGCCGGCCGGCGGGCCGACTTGTGTCAGCTGATTTTTTCGCCCTTGATGATGCGCTCGAGCAATTGCTTGGTTACTGTCCCAGTCTTTTGGTACGCAATTTTTCCAGAAGGATCGTAGACGATAGTCGTTGGCAATCCCTTGGCGCGGCCGAAAACCTTTTCGCTGGCGTCGCTGCCGAGTACCAGCGGATAGGTATGGCCGACCTTGCGCGCGAAGGCGGTGACCTGCTTTTCGTCATCCCAGTCCAGCGCAATGCCGAGGACACGCGCCTTGTCAGCGTTATCCTTGAGGAAACCGGCGATATCGGGAATTTCCTTTACACATGGCGCACACCAGGTCGCCCAGAAATTGACGACCACCCATTTGCCCTTCATGTCAGCCAGGCGCTGCGGCTGGCCGCTCGTATCTTTCAGATCAAAGGCATGGATTTGCCCCGCCATCACCAGTCCGAGGATCAGAGCAATTCTCAAGATAACGCGGTAAAGTGTTGATATCAGCACGATTTAATCTTTTGCCATCAGTAGAAAAACATCATAACATCCAGCCGGTTTTCAAGGCCGGACCATCAGCTGCATTTGACAACGGCTGCAGCCCTAAATTCCTGGGGAGTACATGGCGCTAAGTCTTTCCGTTCCCGTGGCAACGCGACCCCTTCCCAAGGAAGTCGAGATCAATCCCAAAAAGGCGCGAATCTGGATTGAATCGCTGCCGCTGACCAAGACCATCGAGTCGGCACGCACGGTCATTCAAACCATCGAAGCGCTCAACCTGGCCAAGGTGCCGGGGGAAGAGCGCGTCGCGCTGGTTGACATCTACCGTCCGGTCGTCACGGTACTGCTTGATGAGTTGCAGGCGATTTACGCCTACAGCAGCCTGCCGCTCCCGGCCAAGCAGGCCGAGGCTTTTGAGCTGTCTGCGCAGCTCATCACCCATTGTGGCTATGCGTACAAGATGCTGCTGCTGGAGAAGTCCAGCAAGATGATTCTGTTCAACGCGAAAAAAAGCCTGCCTGCACCGCTGTTCTGGTCCATGTACTACCTGCGCGCCCAGATGCTGCAGAGTTATAAGGTCTACTACCCGGTGCCGAACGGCGTGTGGCAGGAAATGCACCTCCTGTTGCAATACGCCGAAGAACAGGGATTGGCTGCCGAGATTGTTGATCCCGAACAGGGCGCGACTATCGGCGACATCTATGCCGACGCGCTGATGATTTCACTGGCAGACCCCTACCGGCTGATGTACCGGGAAGTCGACAAGACGCAGGAAATTCTCAAACAGAACCGCGGCCTTGTGGACATGCGTACCAACGCCGACGGTCTCAATCCGCAGCGCCTGTTTGTCGTGGCGCTGGACAGCGACCAGCCTCCAAAAGTGCTCATCCAGGGCGGGCGCCCCCCCGCAGGACAGGTGCTGCGCCTGGTGGATCCCGGCAGGCTCGTCGAAAAGATGCAGCAACGCCTGAAAGCCCAGACCGCCGGTGCCAATGCATCCGCGAAAAGCCGTGCAACACACGACCTCACCGACCTGATGGGGCGTCTGATCCGGCTTTGGGGAGACCCGCCCAAACGCCAGTTTCGCCGCAACCCCACTGACTCTGCCGTCGCTTTGTGCAGCGGGATCAAGGCGATCTGCTACTTCACCGAGCTCGCTTCACAGGAGGACCCGGAAGCTGACGCGCGCGCCATTCGCGAGGGCGGCACCATCCCGCTCCTGCGCATTCCGCAGGACCCCATGTCGCAGATGATTGGCGTCGAGGAGTGGCACGTCCTGAACCAGAGCGCAAACGGTCTGCGAATGCACCGTGAGTCCGGCGGCAATGTCAGCGTCACGGTGGGTGAGATCGTCGGCGTTCGCTTCGTTGGCGGCCGCACCTGGAATGTCGGCGTCGTGCGCTGGCTCACGATGCTGGAGGGCAACGCGCTCGAATTTGGTGTCGAACTGGTCGCCCCGGCCGCCGAAAGCATCACGATCGAACCGACCATCGGCGGCGGACGTGCCAGCCCGGCGCTGAGATTGCTATCGGTGGTTCCGGACGCTGAAAGCGACACACTGGTCACAACGCCGGAAACATTCGCCGACCTGCGCGAATTTGAGCTGAAGGATCATCGCGACGCCCAAACCGTCCGCGCAACAACACTGATGGAACGTACCAGCCGCTTCGATATGTTCCAGTACCAGTCCTCCTAGTCCGACACCTCACCTGACAGTCGTACCGCCCGTACTACCTCTTCCTCGGAAATGGACTCGCGGGACAGTGCCAGTCGATAGCGCGCACCCGCTTCCAGGCGCACCAGGCCCGCTCCCTCCATTGCATGCAGCAGGTCCTCGGCAACGTCAATCGGCACGGCGCATTTGAAGCGAATGGTATTCAGGTCGACGGCACGCTCGCTGTCACCCAGCCCATCAATGATCCTGAGCGCCTCGGCAACCGGCAATGCGTGTTTTGCACGGCGCTGCATGCTTTCGCCATGCCGGAAGTACGAAAGTGTCGCCGCCACTTCCGCTCCCAGCAACACAACCATCCAGCAGCAAAATAACCAGGCCAGAAAGATCGGGATGCTGGCGAACGCGCCGTAAACCAGGCTATAGGTGGGGATGCGCAACACGTACATCACAAAGAGATGCTTGACGGCTTCAAACAGCAATCCCGCCACCAGACCCCCGATCAACGCGTGGCGCAAAGGCACCATTCGTGCGGGCATGATGCGATACGCCAGCACCAGTGCAAATGTGGCCACCGCGAATGACGTGAGCTTCAGAAGCCAATCATCCAGATAAGGCAGTACGCGGTCGAATCGCTGGGTGAAAGTGACCAGATAGGTCACGACGGTCAGGCCCGCGCCGACCAGCAGCGGCCCCAGAGCGAGCACCGCGAAATATCCGGTCAGCCGCTTCCACCACGGGCGCAGGCGTCGCGCACGCCAGATATCGTTGAAGGCACCATCAATAGTGAACATCAGCGCGACAGCCGTCGCCACAATCATGACCAGCCCGATCGCCGTGAGACTGGCTGCGTTCTGCGCAAACTGTTCCATGTAGACCGTGACGACTTTCCCCCCCACATCGGGCACCAGGCTCTTCAGCGCGAACTCACGCACATGCGCGATCATGTCTCGCATATAAGGCAGTCTGGAGGTGAGCACGAAGGTGACGGTGAACACCGGCACCAATGCCAGCAGTGACGTGAACGTCAGGCTGCCGGCCACCATCAGGCAGCGATCCTCGATGGCACGCCGCGCGACGAAACGCAGGTAAGTCAGAAGTTGTTTGAACAATATTAGAGAGTTGCAGATGGGGCCGTTCGTATAATAGCGACTGGAATCCTACTTTCACGAATCAGGAAAAATTTATGGC
>CAYSKY010000267.1:0-5216 GCA_964431425.1 uncultured Burkholderiales bacterium | reverse complement strand
CTCGTCGGGGGCCTCGACGGGCTTCACGCGAAATCTTGGCGTGGATCTCACCAACGATCATCCGATCTCGGTCAATTACACCGGCGTGCTGGCACTGCGAGACGGCGAACTGCGGCTGGTGGATGCCAATCAGCAATATCCCGCCGGGACCGGCACTACCTTTGGCGTGCGCTCGGCCGGCTACACGCCGTCGTTGCCGCTGGAGCCCGTGGGGGCCGGCGGCATCGGCCAGGTGCAGTGCGGCACCTGCCATGACCCCCACCTGCGCGAGACCGATGCCAGCAAGGGAAACCAGAAATTCCTGCGCCAGAACCGCTTCCAGGAAGCCACGCCTTCACCGGTGCTCAATACCGCCAACGATGCCATCTGCATCAATTGCCACGACAAGAACCAGGCGGCCGGCTCATGGGCCTTTTCGGCGCACGCCAATCCGCTGGTGGCCACGCAAACCTACACGGCAGCTGCTGCCAGCCAGCGCGAGTTTCCCACTGGCTTGCCGGTGTGGAAGGCGGCCTGCCTGAACTGTCACGACACCCACACGGTACCGGGCTCGCGACGCCTGCTTCGTGAAGGCACCGACAGTGTGCTCACACCCAAGTCCGGCGGCAGTTCCGCGCTGGAGGAAACCTGCTACCAGTGCCACACCAGCAGCGCACAGAGCGTGGTGTCGCCCACCACCACGGTGCCGGACATCCGCACCGATGCGACCACCGGCATTCATATGCCCATGCGTTCTTTCGAGCAGGCCGCAGGCACGGAGGTCCACGACATCGGCGGTAACTTCGCCAACGCCGGGCTGGTCGATTGCACAGGTTCCACCAATGGCTGCGGCAAGGATTTCATCGAGTCGCGCACGCTGTTGGGTGTCGGCAACCTGGCCAATCGTCATGCCGAATGCACCGACTGCCACAACCCGCATCGCGTGGTGAAGTTCCGCTCCTTCGCCGGCAATCCCGCCGGCAATATTTCCGGCGCGCCCGATGCGGCAGGTACCCACACCCACACCGATACCGCCGGCTACACCCACACCAACATCGCCTCCGGGGTGTTGCGCGGCAGTTGGGGTGTAGAGCCGATATACGGTAGTGCGTCTTTCCAGTCCCTGCCGACCAGCTACACCGTCAAGCGCGGCGACCCTGGTAACAGTGCCGATACCACCGTCACGGCCGGGCACGTTACGCGCGAATACCAGGTCTGTCTCAAGTGTCACTCCGATTACGGTTACAGCGACAACAACGTCTACCCATCGGGGAGCCGCCCGACGGTGGGCAATGTCGGCGGCACCGCGTCCGGCACCAACAACCTGACGGTGTTCACCAATCAGGCCAAGGAGTTGCAGGCGCCCGCCGGGCATGCCGGCGAGGTGACCACCGCGGACTCCGGCGCGGGCAGCACCTTCTCCACCAACAACCATCGTTCCTGGCACCCGGTGATCGGCGCAACCGGTCGCACCGGCACCATCCGCGGCAACGGTACCGACACCAGCGCGCGCTTTCGCCTTCCCTGGAGCAATGCCGTTGGTACCCAGACCATGTACTGCAGCGATTGCCACGGCTCAAATGTGACCAGCGCGACCTCGGTGATCCCCAACGGTGGCGACAACGGCTCACCCTGGGGCCCGCATGGATCAGCCAATAATTTCATCCTCAAGGGAACCTGGAACAACACCACCGGCACCGGGCAGGCAGCCAACGGCGTCTGCTTCAAGTGCCATGACTACAACTCCTACGCGACCGACAGCGGCAACCGCACCGGGTTCTTCAACGATCCCTCCGACAAGGGGCGTGGCGACCTGCATTCCTATCACGCGGGAAAGATCGGCCAGATGCGCTGCACCTGGTGCCATGTGGCGGTGCCGCACGGCTGGAAGAACAAGGCGCTGCTGGTGAACCTCAATGACGTCGGCGCCGAAGCGGGTTTCACGCAGCCGCAGCAGGTGAAAAACAACACCACCACGCCCTACAACCGCGAGCCTTACTACCTCAACTCGGTCCTCAAGGTGCGCAACTTCGCACGCAGCGGGTTGTGGAAGGAAGCCGATTGTGGTTCGTCTGGCGCACCCGGCAACGGCCAGTCGGGCCGCAACTGGATGCGCGACAGTAACGAAAACTGCGCGAACCTGCCGTGAACCCCGGAATCCTGCGATGAGTGCCATTCCGCTCCTGAATCCCGCCGATCCGGCCCGCTCACGCAGCGGGCTCGCGGCGCTGGCTTCGGTGCGTCTGACGCTGGTGATCCTTGCCGCACTGGGCGTGGGCATCCTCGTTTCCTATAACGTGGCTGATTCGAGCGTGTGGTGGATCGCAGCACCCTTGGTGGCGGGCTCGGTCAATCTCGGCGCGGCGGTGGTGGTCAATCGCGCGTTCCGCCGTCAGGCACCGTTGCTGGCGTTTCATCTTGCGTTGCTGGCGATTGTGGTGCTGCTGGCTTGCGGCCGCCTGACCTTTTTCCGCGCACAACTGGAGCTGGCCGAAGGCGAAGCCTTTTCCGGCGAGTTGGCGAACATCCGCCAGGGGCCGCTGCATGCCGGCAATCTTTCCGGCGTGCAATTCGTCAACGACGGCTTCAGCATCCGCTATGCGCCCGGACTGCGTCGCGCGGAAACCGCCAACCGCATCCGCGTGGGCGGTACGCTTGAACCAAAGGTGATCGGCGACAGCGAGCCGCTGGTGGCCGAGGGCTATCGCTTCTACACCAGCTTCAATAAGGGCTTTGCGCTGGTGTTCTCGTGGCTGCCCGCAGACGGCAGCGCACCGGTGCGCGGCGCGGTTCACCTGCCGAGTTATCCCATTCATGAATTCGAACAGGCCATGGAGTGGACGCCACCCGGCATGAAAGAAGCGGTGTGGTGCATGCTGCGATTCGACAAGCCGCCGCTGGACCCGGAACGCGAAACCACGTTCCAGAAGCCGGCGCGGCACGACATCGTTGTTCGCGTGGGTGAAGTGCGTCACGAACTGTTGCCCGGCCAGTCGCTGGCGTTGCCGCAGGGTGTGATGCGTTACGAAGGGCTCTCCACCTGGATGGGTTACCAGGTCTTCTATGACTGGACCACACCGTGGCTGCTCACCGCCTGTGTGCTGGCGGTGCTGTGCCTCGCCTGGCATTTTGTGCGCAGCTTCCGCGCCACAAGCTGGGATGCACCATGAACGGGTTGCCGGTGGAAGGGTTGGCGCTATGGGCGGGGCTGCTGCTGTATGTGGCCGGCGGCGTACTGGCGATCATCGATAGCGTGTTTGCGCGGCAATGGCACGGGCGGGTGTTCGCTGTGTTGCTCGCCGGCTTGCTGGTGCATGCGCTCGCCATCGGCCTGCGCTGGGAGCGCGTCGGTCACGGCCCGTTCATCACCATGTTTGAAATTCTTTCCTCCAATATCTGGAGCCTGTCGGCAATCTTCCTGCTGTTTTACCGGCGTGTGCCAGCGGTGCGGCCGGCGGCCGTGGTGGTGATGCCGGTGCTGTTCCTGATGATGGGCTGGCTGCTGGTCACCAATCCGGTCGAAGGCCACTTCCCGCCGACCTATCGCACGGCCTGGCTGTATGTGCACGTGAGCTTCGGCAAATTGTTCCTCGGCTGTGTGCTGGTCGCGGTCGGCCTGTCCGGCGCGGTGTTGCTGCGCCGCGCGGGGTTTTCGATTGGCGCGCTGGCCGCATTGCCCGGGCAGGCGCAGATCACCAATCTTGCCTACCGGTTCATTGTGACCGGCTTCATTTTTGAATCGTTGATGCTCATTGCCGGTGCCATCTGGGCACAGGACGCATGGGGCCGTTATTGGGCCTGGGACCCGCTGGAGACCTGGGCCTTTCTTACCTGGCTGCTGGTGGCGCTGTTCCTGCATGCGAGGACCTCGCTGCGCTTGACTGAGCATGCCGCGGCGGTGTCGATCATCGCCATCTTCGCCGTGGCCTTCCTCACGTTTTTCGGCGTGCCGTTCGTATCGATCGCGCCGCACAAGGGGGCGGTATGAGCCGCCTGTCGATGAGTGCCGACGCACCGGTGACCGCAGCCGCCTGGTGGGCCGACCTGCGGGTGCGGGCGCTATTGGCGGTGGTGACACTGGTGATCGCCGGCGGCGCGTTTGTTTACTGGCTGCCGCGCGACCGGGCGCCGGCCAAGGCACAGGCGCCGGATCCGCACGCTGCGGTGGTGGACCGGCACTTCCGGCAGGGCGTGGCCATGCTGCACGCAAAGCAATACGAACACGCCGTGACTGCTTTCCATCAGGTGCTGCGTTACGCGCCGCAGCTGCCCGAGGCGCACGTGAACATGGGATTCGCGCTGCTGGGCATGGGCAAGCATGCGGCGGCGCGCGACTTTTTCAACAGCGCCACCGAACTGCGGCCCAACCAGGCCAACGCCTACTACGGCATGGGACTCGCCCATGAGACGCTGGGCGACCTCGATGCCGCACTGGGCGCCATGCGCACCTACGTCCACCTGGCACCGGCGGGCGACCCGTACCGTCGCAAGGCCGATGCCGCCATCTGGGAAATGTCTGAAGCGCGCGACAAGCGTCGGGCAGAAACAAAGAAAGCAAAACCATGATTCCGGAAATCGGCCACTTCGCGCTGATCCTTGCCATGTGGGTGGCGGTCACCCAAGCGGTGCTGCCCCTGTGGGGCGCAGCGCGCAACCAGCCTGCCCTGATGCGTTATGGGCAGCGGGCGGCGCTGGTGCATGCTGTATTGATTCTTGTCGCCTTCGGCCTGCTGGCCAGCGCTTTCTGGGCCAACGATTTCAGCGTGGGCTACGTGGCGGCGCATTCCAACAGCGGCCTGCCCGTGCAGTACCGGCTGGCGGCGGTGTGGGGCGGGCATGAAGGCTCGATGTTGTTGTGGGTGACCATGCTGGCCCTTTGGGCGCTGGCGATGTCGCTGTTCAGCCGCCAGTTGCCGGTGGTGCTGGTGGCGCGCGCACTGGGTGTGATGGGCCTGATCGCGGCGTGCTTCGAAGCCTTCATCCTGTTCACGTCCAACCCTTTCGCGCGGATGATGCCGACCGCTGCCGACGGCCGCGACCTGAACCCGCTGCTGCAGGACCCGGGCATGGTGATGCACCCGCCGATGCTCTACATGGGCTACGTGGGATTTGCCGTCGCATTTGCGCTGGCCATCGCGGCGCTGATCGGCGGGCGCATGGATGCCGCGTGGGCGCGCTGGTGCCGGCCTTGGACCATCGCCGCCTGGGCCAGTCTCACCACCGGCATCGCGCTGGGT
>CAYSKY010000266.1:0-5219 GCA_964431425.1 uncultured Burkholderiales bacterium | reverse complement strand
GTGCGGTGATTCGTACGCGAGAACCAGCGACTTGACCGCCTGCTCTTCCTTCCCTGCGCTGAGCGAGGTGGTCGCACGCAGGCGGTTGATGAAGTAAGTTTCGTAGGCAGTCCGATTCGCCACGGCCTCGGCCTCGGCGATCTTTGCCAGCGCCTCGGTGTAATTCTTGTTCTTCGCCATTTCTTCCGCAGCAAGAAGGGGCTTCCCCACCTCTGCGCGCATGGTGTCTTTGGGAGGTTCCGCCGGCGGCGTTGATTGCGCCATGGCCAGCGCGGTGAACCCGGACAGCAGCAGTGTGAGTAAGAGTGATGGAAGTTTGGAGGGAATCATGTTTTCATCCGGCGAGAATTGGCGGGGACTGGCGGTTGGCATTTGAAAGCGCATAGCCGTTGAGACCGGCAATGCACCACCCCTCATTTTACTCGTTCGCCATGGACTGCGGTGGCTGCAGGCCTCCTTCATTCCGGTCCTTCGCAACGATTTTCTGGGGGTATCATTGCGCGCTGAAGCAGTCCAACTCAGGAGACGTCCATGAATCGTCGCAACTTTTTGAAATCGGGAAGCGTATTGCCCGCTTTGATGGCCGCAGGCTCTTTGCCACCGGTTTCTTCGGGCGCGCTTGCGCAGTTTGTGCAGGATCCCGAGGCCTGGAGGATATTTGAAGTGGTTGCCCGGGTGGAGGTGGCCAAGCCGGCCGGAATCACAAAGATATGGATTCCGACTCCCCTGACAGTGGATACGGCCTACCAGAAGAATCTTGGCCATCAAATGATCGCCGAGGGCGGCAACATCGCCTCCGGAAACCAGTTGGCAAACAAGGATTGGGGGCTGGGCATTGCATCTGCGGAATTCCCGGACGGCGCACGCCCGGTCATGACAGTCACAAGCCGGTTCGCAACCCGCAATTACAGTGTGGACCCGTTGAAGGGCCGGGGGATGATTGCGTCTGCAGAAGAGCAGAAGCGATTCCTGAAGGCAAGCGAATTGCTGCCGACAGATGGCATCGTGAAAACCACCGCCGACACGATCACCAAGGGATTGAAGTCAGACGTCGATAAGGCCCGTGCCATCTACGACTGGGTGGTCGAAAACACCCACCGGGACCCGAAAACCCGTGGGTGCGGTGTCGGTGATGTGAAGTTCATGCTTGAAAACAAGTCTTTCGGCGGTAAATGTGGCGACCTCAATGCCTTGTTCGTTGCGTTGGCCCGGGCATCCGGTGTGCCGGCGCGGGACGTGTACGGCATACGTGTGGCAGATTCCCGGCGGGGCTACAAGTCGCTGGGGAAGTCCGGTGACATTACCAAGGCGCAGCATTGCCGTGCGGAGTTCTACGCCCAGAACATCGGCTGGGTGCCGGTGGATCCGGCAGATGTCCGCAAAGTCATTCTTGAAGAAGAGGGCGGAAAGAAAATTGATGATCCGAAAGTGACCGCGGCGCGGCAATTTTTGTGGGGAAATTGGGAGATGAACTGGCTCGCCCTCAACTACGCACACGATGTTGCATTGCCTGGTTCCAGCAAAGCCAGGCTGGGCTTTTTCATGTACCCGAATGCGGAGACGGCGGAAGGGCGCGTGGACCAATTGGATCCTGACAATTTCAAATACACGATCACCTCAAGGGAACTGGCATCATAGTTACAACCTCATCAATCAACCGCGGCCATGGAGCCGCGGTTTTTTTTCAGAACGCGGGCTGGATTGGCCGCCTTCTGCTGTTGCTGGGGATGGCGGGCGCGCTTTGGGCGGTAAGCGCCACGTCAGCCGAGTGGAAACGATGGCCTGCTTCCACCACGCCTCCCCTCAAATTGCGCGACATGCAGGGATCATGGCGGACGCTGGCTGATTTCAAAGGGCGCGTGGTTGTGATGAATTTCTGGGCGACGTGGTGCGAGCCTTGCCTTGAAGAGATGCCATCCCTGCAAAGGCTGGCCGAGCGGCATGCCGGCCGGCCCCTTGCGGTGATCGGAATCAACCTGGGGGAAGGGGAGGCACGCATACAGGGTTTCGTGGATCGGACAGGGACCGCATTCCCACTGCTTCTGGACCGCGATGGAGACGCAAAGCGGGCGTGGCGGGTGAACGGTGTGCCAACCACGTTTGTTATTGATGCCCGCGGAAAGGTTCGATACACGCTGGTCGGCGGAGCCGACTTCAGTGATCCCGCGATTGAGTCCGTGATAACCGGACTTCTGGCGCCCAATCCCGGCAAAGAAGAAGTGAATCGAAAATGAAATCTCATCGCATCATTGACCGGCTTCAATCCGACCACGCCGCAGAAATGTTGCGGCTCAAAGCTTGCCTGCGTGCAACGCCCGCCACCATTGAGCCCAAGTATTTTTACGACGAGATGGGCTGTGCTTTGTATGGCGCGATCTGTCAATTGCAGGAGTATTACCCGACGCGGACCGAAAGGCGAATCTTCCAGCAGCATCGGGCCGCCATCGCTGATGCCGTCGGGCGGGTGGATACCTTCGTCGATCTTGGAGCCGGCGACTGCTGCAAAGCGCTCGGTTGGCTGCCTTTCGTCGAACCCGGTCGTTACCTCGCCATTGACATTGCCGGGCCGGCAATCGATCAGGCACTGGCAGCCATGGCGGCTGATTTTCCCGAAGTTGAGATGGTCGGGCTGATAACTGATTTTTCAGGGCGCCTAGACATTCCCGAGGACTTGCTGCAGGGTAGATCCACCCTGTTTTATCCCGGTTCAAGCATCGGCAATTTTTCGCCGGACGCTGCGGTTGATTTTTTGCGGCAGATTCGCCAATACGCGTCGGGCGGCCTGCTGATCGGGGTGGATGCAAAGAAGGACAGGCGGCGGTTGGATGCCGCCTATGCGGACGCCCTTGGCGTGACGGCGGCGTTCAATCTCAATGCTTTGCGACACATCAACCGGCTGATCGGATCGAATTTCGACGAAACACGCTGGCGCCACGTCGGAGCCTATAACGAAGGCTTGGGCCGGGTTGAGATGCATCTAGAATCCCGTGAGCGGCAAGTCGTGAGCATTGACGGCGTGCCGCGCGTTTTTGCCGCCGGCGAGCGCATTCACTCGGAGAATTCCTATAAGTACAGCCGGGAAGAGTTTGCGCAGATGCTGTCGGTGGCCGGGTTTACGAAGCACACCGTCTGGACTGATGATGACGAGGCCTTCTGGGTGTTTTACGCCGAATGATCAGCCAATCCGGCCTTCAAACAGGTAGCGGCTGCCCGGTACAGTCGACCGGACGCGGAACTCATCACAGTGCTCCGAGAGCTTCCGCCACGGGGCATCAAAGTTTGTGAAATCAGTGATGGTTTGACGATGGGTATATCGCAGGTACCAGTTTCCGGGAATGCACCAGGCCGGGAAGAGTTTTGTGCCGACCGCCACAATTCGCGTCCCCGGACGCGCCTGGCGAAATATGTTGTCCAGTGACGTACGCGATTGAATCAGGTCGTGGGTATAGCTGAAGAGGATGGCATCCGGCGCTGCGCCGAGTGCCACGGACTCGCCACTGGCATGGGTGAGACTGACGTTGGCAAGTCCGAGTTGTTTCGTACGCTGTCGTGCCAGGGCGATCATCTGAGGGGATGGTTCAAAGCCGATTACGTGCCCGGAGGCGCCTACCTGGCTGGCAAGCTTGGGCAGGCACCAACCCGTGCCACAACCCGCGTCGAGTACGGTCTCGCCGGGGAGCAGCTTCAGCGCGTGGATAGCCTGACGGCGAATGCCGGCAATGAAACGTGTTTCTTCGTCGTATCGGGCCGCGAGGCGTTCGTAAAGCCGTGCGGCCTCGTCGACCTGGGTGCTCAATTGCTGTCCCGCGCCAGTCTGCACCCGGAGAACTGCCAGCGCGCATCCGGTGGGAAAAAGTTGCGGTATGTGGCCCGGATATGGCCGGCCGGTGTTGCGCATGATCCACCGCGCAGAACGAACTGGTTGCACATGAATTTACCGTTATATTCACCCACCGCACCGGGGGCGGTACGGAAGCCCGGGTACGGCAGATACGCACTTTGTGTCCATTCCCAAACGTCGCCGAACATTTGCGCGGGAATGTCGCCGGCGACCTCCTCCCGCAGTGCCAGTGGATGCAAAGCGCCAGACTCGAGAAAGTTGCCTGTCAGGGGTACTCCTGTCGCCACATATTCCCATTCCTGTTCGCGTGGCAGACGCGCACCCGCCCAGCGGGCATAGGCTTCCGCCTCAAAGAAATTGATGTGGCAAATGGGGGTGTTCGGGTCGATGCCCACCATGCCGTGAAGAGTGAAAGTCCGCCATTCGTCCTGCTCCCGCTGCCAGTACATCGGGCCGGATACTCTGTGGTTTTGCACCCAGTCCCACCCCAGCGACAACCAGAGGTCTGGTCGCGTGTATCCGCCGTCGGCGATAAATTCGGCGAACTCGCCGTGGGTCACAGGATGCGATGCAATCTCAAAAGGTTGCAGGAAAAACTGGTGGCGCGGACCCTCGTTGTCGAAGGCAAAGCCCGTTCCTGCGTGTCCGGTTTCGACCAGGCCGCCATCAAAGCGCAGCCAACGGGGTTTGCGTGCCTCAACTGGTGTCAGGGGCCAGCGTTCGCCATAAGCTGGTTTCAATGGATTACGCGACAGCAGGTGCTTGAGGTCAGTGAGGATCAATTCCTGATGCTGCTCTTCGTGATTGCAGCCTAGCTGCAGGAGCGTATCGAACTCGCGGTCGCCCTCCAGGGAGGGGGCAAGCCGTGCAATTTGCTGCGTCACATGCTCGCGATACGCGCGAACTCGAGCGAGATCCGGCCGGGAAATCAGGCCGCGCTCAGGGCGGGGATGCCGGTCGCCGATCCCGATGTAATAGGAATTGAACAGTACCCGGAATGCAGGATCGAACGGCTGGAAATGCTTGGCGAACCGCTCAAGAATAAAGGTCTCAAAAAACCAGGTGGTATGGGCCAGGTGCCACTTGACCGGGCTCGCATCAGGCATCGATTGCAGGGCACAGTCTTCGTCGCTCAAGCGGATGGCGAGGCTTTCGGTGGTCGCACGTACGCGCGCAAAGCGATCGCAAGGAGCCCCGGCTTCGGGGCGGGCGTGAAGAGTGGCCTGTGGGTACGACGTCATGATGCCTCCTTCGCGTCAATGGTGGGGTGCTTCAAAAGCTTGGTCGCCGTCGGAGCCGCAACCTGACAGGCTGCCACGGCATGCAGCTGGTTCCGTATGTCTGAGGCGAGCATTGGCGCGGCTTCTTTGACAAAAAT
>CAYSKY010000265.1:708-5232 GCA_964431425.1 uncultured Burkholderiales bacterium | reverse complement strand
GGGTGTACATGCCCGGCAGCTTGCGTACCGGTTCAAGTCCTTCAAGAACCTGGATGGACGATTCGTTGTAAACAGGTGGCTTTGCGGCCATGACTTCCTTTCTGGCGGGGCGCGTTGCGGATGCGCAGGCGCGGCGGTATCTGGTACTGGACGGTCGGATGGCCGGCTGTCAAGGGCGCTAGTTTATGCGTCCTGAGCCTGCAATCGAATTTGCCTTCATCCTGAGCGGTCACGCGACTCCAGTTTTTCGTGACACAATGGGCAAGTGTCATGGAAAGTTGACACAATTCGCAGGGTTGGCGGGAAAAGTGTAGAGTCCCAATGGAAAGTCAGGCGTAAATGCGTGTTGTCACAATAATCGGCGGTCAGGAATTCAACCGGTTGTGGGCGTGCCACCCCAACCAAAATTCCGCTAGAAGCCGGGGTCAATTGCTCACAAGGGAGTTTTGATGTCGCAGCCGTTCCCATTCTCGGCAATCGTCGGGCAGGATGAAATGAAGCGCGCTATGATGATTTGCGCAGTCGACCCCACCATCGGCGGTGTCTTGGTTTTTGGAGACAGGGGAACGGGCAAATCAACGGCGGTGCGGGCATTGGCGGCACTGCTGCCGAAAATGCAGGTGGTTGCGGGTTGCCGGTATGGTTGTGACCCGGACGCGAAGGCTTCCCAGTGTGCGGAATGCTCCGCAATCAAATCAGGCAAAGGATTCAGGGTATTGCAGGTGCCGGTGCCCGTGGTGGATTTACCGTTGGGGGCGACCGAGGATCGGGTGGTCGGTGCACTCGATCTCGAGCGCGCTCTGGCGCATGGCGAAAAGTCATTTGAACCCGGGCTCCTGGCCCGTGCCAACCGGGGTTTTCTGTACGTGGATGAAGTCAATCTGCTGGAGGACCATCTGGTCGATCTGTTGATCGATGTGGCCGCTTCCGGTGAGAACGTAGTGGAGCGTGAGGGCCTGAGCGTGCGGCACCCCGCCCGTTTCGTATTGATCGGCAGCGGCAATCC
The DNA here is from genome assembly GCA_964431425.1 of uncultured Burkholderiales bacterium. Lineage (GTDB taxonomy): Bacteria > Pseudomonadota > Gammaproteobacteria > Burkholderiales > Usitatibacteraceae > UKL13-2. The sequence continues at coordinate 4,226 of CAYSKY010000265.1, read as the reverse complement.
GGAGGAAGGCGAGCTGCGTCCGCAACTGCTGGATCGCTTCGGCTTGTCGGTGGAGGTCAGGACGCCGGATGATCTTGACACCCGCGTGGAAGTGGTCAAACGCCGTGACGCCTATGATCGCAGCAGGGATGATTTTGTCGGGAAATGGGCGAAAGACGAGGAAAAGCTGCGCCGCAAGATCGTACGCGCGCGCCGCAACCTGTCGGTTGTGGAGGTGCCGGATGCCGCCTTGCGACGCTCAGCGCGCCTTTGCATGCAACTTGGTACGGACGGTTTGCGTGGGGAATTGACGTTGGTACGTGCCGCACGTGCCTGGGCGAGCCTGCAGGGTGACAAGCAGGTCACAGACGCCCACCTGATGGAAGTCGGGCCCTCGGCTTTGCGACATCGGCTGAGGCGCGACCCCCTGGACGAGGCGGGTTCAACCACCCGCGTGGCCAGGGCCATCGACGAGGTGTTTGCAGACGTGACAGCCTAGCGGGGCGGGCAATGACCGGCACTTCGCACGAGGAGGATTGGCGCAATGCCCTTCTTGTCGCGGCTGTCCTGGCCGTGGACCCGGCCGGATTGGGCGGGGCCGTCATCCGCTCGCCCGCCGGCCACCTGAGAAAGGCATGGCTGACCAGGTTTCACGGCTTGTTACCCGATGACACCCCATACCGGCGCATACCGCAAAGTATTCACGAGAGCCGCCTCATCGGCGGCCTTGATTTGTCCGCCACACTCGCCAGCGGGAGCCCGGTTGCGGAAAAAGGGCTGCTGACCCAATGCCATCTCGGCGTGGCGATTGGTGCGATGGCGGAGCGCATGACGGCTTCGACCGCCGCGCAGATCGCCGCCGTGATGGATACCGGCGTGGTGGTGGTCGAACGCGACGGCATTGCCCGCCGCGAACCGGCGACCTTTGGTCTCGTGCTGTTGGACGAAGGGATAGATTCGGATGAAGTATCCCCGCCCCTCTTGCGTGAGCGCGTGGCCTTTCATCTGGATCTCAATCCGATTCCACCGTCTCTGTCGATGCATGACGACGGTAACAACTCAGAAGCAACGCCAGCCCAATTGAAGGCCGCGCGAGCACGACTGCCGCGGGTGTCGACCGGCGAACAGGCCATCACGGTATTGACGACTGTTGCCTGGCAACTGGGGGTACCCGGCCTGCGTGCGCCGCTACTGGCGGTGGCGGCGGCCCGTGCGCACGCGGCACTGACCGGCAATCAGGACATTTCCGAACCGGACATCGCTTTCGCCGCCCGCTTTGTGCTCGCGCCGCGCGCGACCAGATTGCCGCCGCGGGTCGAAGAGGAAGCCGTCGAAGGCAATCCGCCTCCCGAGCCACCGCCAGTTGAAGCCCCGTCCGACGCCAAGCATGAGAATACCGGTGAGGAACAGGCAGGAGGCGCGTCGCTTGAAGACCAGGTTCTGGAAGCCGCGGAGTCGGCGATCCCGGAGGGTCTGCTGCAGCAGCTGATGCAAGGACATGTGCCGGGAAGAGCCAAGACCAGCGGCAAGGCTGGAAATGTGCAGCGGGGCGCAATGCGCGGAAGACCGGTCGGCGCCGTCGCGGGCAATCCGCGCTCGGGTGCACGCCTGCATCTGCTCGCCACCTTGCGGGCAGCCGCGCCGTGGCAGCCGCTGCGGCGGAAAGAGCGCGGCGACGCCGGACGCGGCGAAGGCATTCTGGTACGGCGGGAGGATTTCAGGGTGCATCGCTTCCAGCAGCGTGCCGGCACGACCACGGTGTTTGTGGTCGATGCCTCCGGGTCTGCCGCCCTCCACCGGCTCGCAGAGGCCAAGGGTGCGGTGGAACTGTTGCTTGCGGACTGTTACGTGCGCCGCGACCGGGTTGCCGTCATCGCCTTTCGCGGCCGCAGTGCCGAGACCTTGTTGCCGCCGACGCGGTCGCTGGTGCGGGCCAAGCGCAGTCTCGCATCGCTGCCGGGTGGCGGTGGTACGCCGCTGGCCGCCGGCATCGACGGCGCGCGGATGATTGCGGCAACGATCAAACGCTCGGGTGAAACACCGGTCGTGGTCCTGTTGACCGATGGCCGCGCCAACATCGGCCGTGACGGCCAGGCTGGGCGGGAGCAGGCCCAGACCGACGCCCTGTCCGCCGCCCGTGGTTTGCGCAGTGACGCTGTTTCGTCCATGGTGATCGATACCTCGCCAACGCCGCACGCACTCGCATCCGCACTGGCGGTTGCAATGGGGGCGGCCTATCAGCCGCTGCCACATGCGGGTGCACGGGCGCTTTCGAAAATGGTCCGGCAGGTTTCGGAAACTCTCGCTTCACGGCCTGCAAATGGCTGAGGCGCTCAACTGGGAGCGGGAGGGAAGGGATTGGCCGCACAGGCGGTCCAGCCGGTTCGTGCGCGTCGACGGCGAGTCCATCCACGTACAGATCATGGTTCCGGAGGGCACTCCCCGGGCGGCCGCGATTCCCTCGGTGCTGCTGGTCCACGGCACCGGTGCCTCCACACATTCCTGGCGGGGCCTGATGCCGATGCTGGCCAAACGCTTTCGTGTGGTTGCGCCGGACCTTCCGGGGCATGGCTTCAGCAGCCTTCCGGCGGCCGGTGGCTATTCCCTGCAGGGCATGGCGGCGCGCCTTAGCGCACTGATGCAATCACTGGCGGTTTCGCCGCAGCTGGTCGTCGGCCACTCTGCCGGTGCGGCCGTACTGGCACGCATGTGCATCGACCGGATGATCAGCCCACAACATGTGGTGAGTGTGAACGGGGCGCTGCTGCCGTTGCGGGGCTTTCCCGGTGAAGTGTTTTCGCCGATTGCCAAGTTACTCTCCCGCAGCTCCCTGGTGCCGCGCCTGTTTGCGTGGCGTGCCGGGCGGCCGGAAGTCCTGGAACGGCTTTTGAATGGCACCGGTTCGAAAATTGATCAGCAGGGCCAGCAGCTGTATCGCACCTTGATCGGCAACCCGGTGCACGCATCCGCCGCGCTGGAGATGATGGCCAATTGGGACCTGCGGCAGCTGGAGCGTGATCTGCCGAACATATCTTCCGTGAGCTCGCTTACGCTGGTTTGCGGCGAAAACGACCGTACCGTCCCGCCTCACGAGGTCGATCGCGTGCAGGCGCTGGTGCCGGCGGCGAGCGTCATCCGGCTTTTCGGGCTGGGCCATCTGGCGCATGAAGAGCAGCCCGGTGCGGTGAACGATCTCATCGACAAACTTCCTATCACGACAGGACACCAGCCATGACGACGGCAGACTCCCCATCCGATCCCAGACCGCACGCCATCGTCATCGGCTCGGGGTTTGGTGGCATGGCGGCAGCCATACGCCTAGGGGCGCGCGGGTTCCGGGTGACCGTCCTCGAGAAGCTGGACGCGCCGGGAGGGCGCGCCTATGTTTTCCGGCGCGATGGCTACACGTTTGATGCCGGCCCGACCATTGTGACCGCGCCCTTCTTGTTCGAGGAACTGTGGCAGCTTTGCGGAAAGCGCCTTTCCGATCACATTGAACTCAGGCCTGTGACACCGTTTTATCGCATCCGGTTCAACGA
>CAYSKY010000265.1:0-698 GCA_964431425.1 uncultured Burkholderiales bacterium | reverse complement strand
GGCGAGATCCTGGACTATTGCGGCGATGAGGCAAAGATGCGGGAGATCATCTCGCAATTTGCACCCGGGGATGTCGAAGGTTATGAACGCTTCATGCGCGCCTCCGAGGAAACCTTCGAGATCGGGTTCACCCAGCTGGGGCACGTTTCATTTGATGCGTTCGGCAAGATGCTGCGGATCCTGCCGCAGATGATCCGCCTGAAAAGCTTTCGTTCGGTTTACGCAATGGTATCGAGCTACATACGTGATCCGCGATTGCGTGTGGCGCTCAGCTTTCATCCGCTTCTGGTCGGTGGCAACCCGTTTGCCACCACCTCGATCTATTGCCTCATCTCGTTTCTGGAGCGCCGTTGGGGCGTGCACTTTGTCATGGGTGGCACAGGCCGGTTGATCGAGGGTATGGCCAGCCTGATCAAGGGGCAGGGTGGACACCTCAGACTTAACGCCGAAGTCCAAAAGATCAGTGTTGAGGGGGGGAAAGCGACCGGTGTGGTCCTCAAGTCCGGAGAGGTAATTCCGGCCGCGATCGTGGTGTCCAACGCCGATTCTGCATGGACATACCGGCACTTGCTCCCTGATGCGCGCCGCCGGCGCTGGTCAGACCGCCGCCTGGCACGCGCCAAGTATTCAATGAGCCTGTTCGTCTGGTACTTCGGCACCAACCGACGGTATGACGATGTTCCCCACCACACCATCAT
>CAYSKY010000264.1:0-5251 GCA_964431425.1 uncultured Burkholderiales bacterium | reverse complement strand
TCTTCACTGCCATAGGCGTGGATGGGATGAATGACCAGCGACGATTGCACACTCATGGTGGAGCGGTAGCCCGAGTCCACACGCTCGACTTCGCGTGCGATGAGGCCGTAACAAACATGGTTGACGCCGGCGCAGCCGTATCCGTCAATGGTGGATCCGAGGAAGCCCAGTTCGCCCATTTCGTTCAGGATGCTGCGGTCGAATTTCTCCTCGCGATTGGCCATGAGGATGCGCGGCATCAGTTTTTCCTGGCAGTAGGCATAGGCGGATTCGCGCACCATGCGTTCCTCGTCGGACAACTGGTCATCGAGCAGGAAGGCGTCTTCCCATTTGAACTGCGGTTTGGAGGTCTGGGTCGTCATGTTGGGTCCTGGGTTAGTCCGCCATTTTAGCGCGTTGACCTCTTGAGACTGCGGCCTGCGATCGGTCGGTGCGAACAAGGGGGTAGGGATTCAAGAAGGTGTTGCAAATACGAACGATTCGCATTACAGTGGCTGTATGTCACATCCTACGCCATCACCAAACAGCACCACGCAGCCAGACGCCAACTGCGCCGAAGAAGTGGATAACAAGCCAGTTGGCCAAACGTTGCATTCAAGACCGCAGGACAAACTACGAAAAGAAGGCAACCTGCCCATCAACGCCGCGCAATTGCTTGGCCCAGCCGGGGAGATCAAGCTGCAACACAACGGGGAAATTTACAGTCTGCGCCGCACACGTAACGGCCGACTCATCCTCACCAAATAGCCAGCAGTAGATCCCGCAAGATCACAAAGAGAGCCCGATCGCACCCATAGTCAACGCATCACCGTCACACAAAGCCCGCCAGCCAGCCGCGTCACGCGATGCCCGCCAGCCATCGACATCTTTCAGGAGTTTCAGATGCTGGTTCACACACTGCCCGCAGCAGGTGCATCGCTAGATCAACCGGCCTGTGCTGGGCAACGGACTACGCCGCAAACGCGAACGCTTCGCCAACGCGGTTTGCCACTCGCGATGGTGGTTACCGGCCATTTGATCGTCGCGTTGCTGCTCATGACGCCGCCGGGCCGACAACTCATCCGCGAGACGCCGGCCATGTTTGTCACACTGCTGCCCGAAGCAGCGGCGACCAGAACCAGCGAGCAGCCAACCGATGCCGCGAGGCCGGTGCCGGTCCCTGCATTGCCATCTGCACACATGTTACCGGCCGTGACGCTGCAGGTTATCGAACTCTCGGCTGGCGGTACGACCGCCACGCAGGCAACTTCAACGCCAGCTCCCGGCGATGGCGGGAAACTTCCCGCACCCGCTACAACGCCATCAGACGCCCCGACGGCACCGCGCTTCGATGCGGACTATCTGAATAATCCGGCGCCGGCCTATCCGCCGCTGGCGCGCCGGATGGGCGAGGAGGGGCGGGTGGTGCTGCGCGTCCAGGTGGATCCCGAGGGCACGCCGGTCGCTCTCGAAGTACGTGCCACCAGCGGGCATCCGCGTCTGGATCAAGCGGCGATGGAGGCCGTGCGCCGCTGGAAATTTGTCCCCGCCGTGCTGGGCGGGTTGCGCGTCGCTGCCTGGGTGCTGGTGCCGGTCAGCTTTTCGCTGCGGAATCAGCCAACAGGCACGCGGTGACATTCATGAAGTCCGCGACGCCTGCACATGATGTGGTGCCGGCGCCATTGCAATAAAGCGCCAGCCAAATGTCACCCACCCGGCTTACAACGGCACCATCCCGGAAGTAGCGCCGCGCGCGGACCGGCACCAGCCAGCTCGATTCCACCATAAACATCCTTCACGAAAACGGGAGAACCGGGATGGTCAACGCAACAAATACGAACACACAACACGGGCCGGCGCAGGGCCAAGACAGGAAGCCCGCGGCTTTACCGGCAGTCGGCGGGATCGCGGCCCTATTGGCAACCTGCTTTGCCGCCCACGTGCAGGCACAAAGCACGCCCGCCGACGTGTCGGCGTTACCGGTGGCCGGCAACGTGAAGCAGGGCGCCGGCAAAAACGAAAGTCCGAAGGCGGGCGAAAAGGAACTGGGCCAGGTGATTGTCACCGGCGATCGCGATGTCGAAAGCACCTACCAGCCCGGCATCACGCGGATCGGCAAGACGCCCGCCCTGTCGCGTGACATTCCGCAGTCGCTCACCGTGGTACCGGAATCGCTGATGCACGATCGCAGCGTGGACAGTTTCCGCGAGGCCTTGCGCAATGTGCCCGGCATCACCTTCAACGCCGGAGAAGGCGGCCGGATTGGCGACAACATCACCTTGCGCGGCTTTTCAGTCGTTGGCGATCTTTACCTGGACGGCATTCGCGACGTGGCGCAATACAACCGCGACACATTCAACAACGAACAGATCGAAGTGTTGCGCGGCTCCTCCTCCATGCTGTACGGGCGGGGCTCCACTGGTGGCATCGTCAACCAGGTCAGCAAGCTGCCCACGGTGCTGGACCGGACCGCGATCGGTCTTACGGTCGGCTCCGACGCGTATCGCCGCGAAACGCTGGATGCAAACCACGTGATCGGTGAGAACATGGCCTTCCGCCTCAACGCCATGAAAACCGACAGCAATAGCTTTCGTGAGCAGGTCAAGACCGACCGGACCGGATGGGCACCGTCAATCCGTTTCGGGATTGGAACGGCGAACGAACTGCTGGTTTCGCACTATCACCTGCAATACCGCGACGTCCCCGATTACGGCGTGCCATATTTCAACGGCAAGCCGCTGGACGTCCCGGTCACACGCTTCTATGGCCTCGCCAACGCGGACTATCAGATAGACCGCGCAGACATTTCCACCATCGCCTTCACGCATCAGTTTGACGCCAATGCCAGCCTGCGGACCGTAATCCGGCACGCGGAGTACACCCGTGACCTGTGGGCCACCGCGCCGCGTCTCGTCGGTGCGCCGACTGTGATCACGGACACCACGGTCCTCAACCGCCAGCGTCAGGCGCGCGGTGGCGGGGAGCGGAACACCACTTTGCAATCGGACTACAACACCACTTTCACTGCCGGCGGTTTGAAACACCAGCTACTGGTGGGAGGCGAAGTGACCCGCGAGGATGCCGGACGCTTCAACTATGTCCAGGCGGCCGGCGTCGCCAATCCGGCCACCACGGTGGGCAACCCGGATCCGCTGCCGGCATTGGCCGCAGACTATTTCAGTTCCATCACCAAAACCGGGCAGGTTTCCTACCGCGCCCGGACCGATGGCGTGTACGGCCAGGAAACGCTGGAATGGACGCCGCAGTGGAAGCTGGTGGCCGGCGCGCGGTTTGACCGCTTCAATGCAGACTACGCGCGCCCCGACCCCCAGGGGGCGCTGACAAGGACAGACCGCGTGTGGAGCACGCGCGTGGGGCTGCTTTTCCAACCCGGCGACGAATCCTCGTACTACGCGGCCTATGGAACCTCGTTCAACCCGTCCGGAGAATTGTATGCGCTGGATGACCGCGGCGCCAACACGCCGCCGGAAAAGAACCGCAACATGGAATTCGGCGCGAAGTGGGAGCTGTTCGAGGGCAACCTATCGCTGCGGGCGGCCGTGTTTCGCAGCGAAAAGACCAACGAGCGCAATACCGATTTGTCGGCCAGCGTCGAGCAAAACCTGCTGTCGGGGCGTCGCCATACCGATGGCCTCGAGTTCGAGGCAGCCGGTCGCATCACGCCTGAATGGGAAGTGTTTGCCGGTGCCGCTCGCATGAAGGCACGCATCGATGCAGCCACCGGCCAGCAGTCGAACACGCGGGGAAAGGTGCCCAGCAACACGCCGTCGTACACGGTCAGCCTCTGGTCTGTTTTCAAGATCAATCCGCAATGGCGCGTCGGCGCCGGGCTGGAGGCTGTCGGGCAACGTTACGCCAATGCCACAAACACCAATGCGGTACCGGCCTATCGGCGCTCCGACTGGATGGTTTCGTACGAGAAGAACGACTATGCGCTGCGATTGAATGTGCTCAACGCCTTCAACACACGGTATTACGAAGGCGTGTACCAGGGCCACAGCGTGCCCGGCACTTTGCGGATGACCCAATTCACCCTTGAATACAAATTCTTCTGAGCCCCGCCATGATCCTGCACGTTCCCGGGCTTCTTTCTTCCGACCAACTCCAGCGCGTGCGCGCGTTGCTTTCCGGGGCGCAATGGTCGGATGGTCGCGTGACGGCGGGAACACAGTCCGCCGCCGTCAAACGCAACGAGCAGCTACCCGATGACTCGCCGGCTGCGCGCGAAGCGCAGAAAATCGTATTGGCTGCCCTCGGCAACAACGGCCTGTTCCTGTCCGGCGCGCTGCCGCAGCGCATTTTCCCGCCGCTATTCAATCGCTATCGCGCCGGCATGGACTTCGGCAATCACGTCGACAATGCCGTCCGCACCCATGCGGCGTCGGGTCAACATATCCGCACGGATGTATCGGCCACGCTGTTCCTGACGGATCCGGGCGAATACGACGGCGGAGAATTGGTGATCGAGGACACCTTCGGCGTGCAGTCGGTGAAGTTGCCGGCGGGGGACATGATTCTTTACCCCGCATCCAGCGTGCACCGGGTACTGCCCGTGAACCACGGCGCACGCCTGGCCTCTTTCTTCTGGATCCAGAGCATGGTGCGCGACCCGGCACAGCGCAGGCTGCTGTTCGAAATGGATCAATCCATTCTGGCAATGCGCGCCGCCGGTGGCGAAACTCGCGAAGCGGTAACGCTGACAGGTTGTTATCACAACCTTCTGCGCATGTGGGCGGGCGCCTGATGATCAGCGTGCCCAGCCCCGACTGAAACCGAAAACACAAGCAATGGCGCGGCTTCCAGGCCGGAAACGGCCGCAACGCCGCGCCGGTGCTTGAGTTCAGGTCTTGGCGGCTACCCGGCGGGCCGCTTTTTTATGGTGCCCGGCGCAGAACTGATCGTAGAGCACGTTCATGATCGCCAACGCCTCGGCACTGGCGATGGAGTAGTAAATACGCTTGCCTTCGCGACGGGTGTTGACCAGGCCTTCTTCGCGCAATACCCCCAACTGCTGCGAGAGAGTAGGCTGATGGATGTCCAGCGCCTCCTCCAGATCGCTGACGCAACGCTCGCCGGCTGATATCTGGCATAGCAGCAACAAACGGTCTGGGTTCGCCAGTGTCTTGAGCATGCTGCAGGTGCGGCCGGCAGGCGGCTGCAGGCATAGTATGGGCTGCGCTTGCACCACCCCAACCTGCGCGGCGCGGGCGCCAGCCGCCGCCACCCTGCGGTGCTTTACCCTCCCGCGCGC
>CAYSKY010000263.1:3465-5253 GCA_964431425.1 uncultured Burkholderiales bacterium | reverse complement strand
CCGCAGGCGCCGCCATCGAGGAAATGAAAAAGGCCATCCCCCGGGATGGCCGAAGCAAGTATCTTGAGGGCATGCTGGCGTTCCGAAAGAACGAGCCCGCAAAAGCGCGGGACGCGGTGATGCAGGTTCTCAGCGCGGCTCCGGAGCATGCGCCTTCGTTATTGCTGGCCGGCGCAGCTGAGTTCCAGCTTGGGGCGCTTTCAACTGCCGCCGATCACCTGAAGAAGGTACTTGCGAAGCATCCCAACAACCTCTATGCGCGCAACTTGCTGGTTGCAACCTACATGAGGCAAGGCCAACACGGAAAAGCAGAAGACGTCCTGGCGCCTGCGCTGCTGCAGGCACCAAACGACCCCAACGTACTTCGCGCGGCGGGCGAGGTCGCCATCGCGGGAAACAAGCTGAAAGAGGCGGCGAAGTACTACGATCAGGTTGTGGCGCTGGAGAAGGACAATTCCGCCACAAAGACACGGCTTGCGCAGATTCGTCTGGCGGCAGGAGAGACAGATCGGGCGTTGGCTGACCTTGAGGCAACTTCTGGAAGCGACAAAACACAATATCAATCAGATTTGGCTTTGATTTCAACCTATGTTGCCAGGAAAGAAAATGACAAAGCGCTGGCTGCAGTTGCCACTCTTGAAAAGAAGCTGCCAAACGACGCGCTTACTTTCAGTGTCAAGGCCGGCGTATTTTTGGCACGAAACGACAACAAAAATGCACGCATTGCACTTGAAAAGGCCTTGGTGATTCAGCCGAATTATCTGCCCGCAGCGCGCGTGTTGGCAGGATTGGACCTGGCAGACAAAAACGTCGGATCGGCGATCGGCCGGATTGAAGCGATACTGGCAAAAGAAGGCACAAACGAGGGAGCTTTGCTTGCGCTGGCACAAATCCAATCTTCCGCAGGAATGCCACGCAAGGATATTTCCGCAACCTATGATCGTGCGACCAAGGCGAACCCAAATTCGGCTACAACCCGCCTCGCTTACATCAATTTTTTGATGCAGGGACGGGAAACAAAGGCCGCACTCGCCGCGGCTCAGGCTGCCTTGACAGCAATCCCTTCGGAACCAAAGTTGCTCGATGTGCTCGGACTCGCCCAACTGGCTGATGGAGATGCACCGGCGGCACTTGTTACTTTCAATAAGCTTGCCAAGCTCCAGCCGGACTCGCCCATTCCGCAATTGCGACTTGCCGCAGCCAGTTACGCGGCAAAGCAGGCGGATGAGCCGATACAGGCTCTTCGAAAGGCGTTGTCGCTCAAGCCGGACCTGCTGGAAGCTCAGCGCGGTATTGTTTCCATGCAACTCGCCGCCGGCAAGACCGACGAGGCCCTGAAGGAGGCAAAGTCCGTCCAACGGACCCGACCGAAGGAAGCGGTAGGTTACGCACTCGAAGGCGAGGTTCTTGAGAGTCAGAAACGCCACGCTGAAGCGGCCAAAGCCTATGCAGAGGGTATCAAGCGCCAGCCTACCCCCGAGTTGGTTGCCAAGCAGATTCAATTATTGGAGAGTTCAGGACAGTTGGCTGAAGCGCGAACAGTCGCCGCCAAGTGGATAAAGGAAAATCCCAGCGACCCGACTGTACGCTTTCAAGTAGCAACTTCTGCCATGCTCAGGAGGGAGTACCGGGAGGCAGCAGAGCACTATCGGGCAATTCTTGCTTCGCACGACAGCCACGTCCCAACGCTAAATAACCTCGCCTGGGTACTTGGTGAGATGAAGGATGGTACCGCCCGTGGATTTGCGGAGAGGGCATACAAGTTGGAGCCTCAGAATCCGGGGGTAC
>CAYSKY010000263.1:235-3455 GCA_964431425.1 uncultured Burkholderiales bacterium | reverse complement strand
CCTACGGGTGGCTGCTTGTGGAGGGCGGAGATTTGAAAACCGGTACCCAGATTCTCGCCGACGCTGCATCCAAGGCGCCCAACAACGGCGAGATCAGGTTGCACTATGGAAAGGCGCTCCTGCGGTCCGGGGACCGCGCCGGGGCCAGACGGGAATTGGAACGGGCGGCGACACAGGTAACCGAGGCGGCTCAAAAGTCCGAGATTGCCGAAATTGTTAAGTCTCTTTAGTTCCACACGTTGCCGGGGGGCCGCGGTACGTGCCGGTTTGCCGCAATCTAGGTGCGCCCCTCAATTAGGGTTACACCCTCGACAAAACGCCGCCTGTCGGTTAGTTTTGACCGTACCTCTAGCGGTGTATGACACCGAGTAGCGTGGCAGGTACGATTTAAGGTGGTCAAGAGGCTTGGACTTCACGAGGCACTGTGTTGGCGAATTTCAGGAAATGGGGGATATTGCTGTGCTTGTCTGTTGCGCTTCCGGCAATGGCGGCACCGGCTTTGGTATCAGCCAAGTCTAGCAAGGTGCATGCATCTGCCGGACGGTTCGATATCCCGATAGACGTCAGCCAGCCTCCCAATGGCACGCTCACCATCGAACCCCGCGAAAGCGGTGGTGCACACACCGTTGCCGCAACCTTCGATTCCACGGTGACTTCTATCAGCGCGGTAACTTTGCTCGATCCTTCCGGTTCATCCGTTGGGCTGGTCGGTACCCCGATTATCGCAGGCAACGAGGTGACATTTAATCTGTCTGGGGTTCCAAATAACACCCGCGCGGTGGTAACTCTGTTGGGAGTTAACGGCGCCACAGATGCTAGTTTCTCGATGGGCTTCCTCGTTGGTGATACAGATTCAAGTGGTGTCGTTGACTCAGTTGACGTAAGCAGCGCGAAGGCTCGTTCGGGTCAAAGTACGTCGATCTCGTCTGCCCGCCAGGACATAAACGTCTCAGGCCAATTGAGTGCGGTAGACATTTCAGCAATCAAGGCCAATTTGGGGATGACGCTCCCCATCGCCGGCCAAGCGTCGGTTTCCGTGACCATCTCAGGAACGGGTGCCGGGACTGTTACCAGCATGCCCAATCTGTTCACCTGCCCCGCGACATGCTCCGCCAACACAAATATCAACACTCTGGTGACCTTAACCGCTGCGCCGCAGGTCGGGTCTACCTTTGTGGGATGGAGTGGAGATTGCAGCGGCACGAATCCTGTGACTAGTCTGACCGTCTTACGTAGTTCTCAATGTACGGCACAGTTCGCCATCAATACCTATTCGGTAACCCCAAGCGCAGGACCCAATGGCTCCATCGCACCAGCGACCCCTCAGGCAGTAAATCACGGCCAGCGCGCAACCTTCGTTGCGACACCTATTTCGGGGTACACCGCAGTTTTCGGTGGGACCTGCGGTGGCTCAGTTTCGTCAAATACTTATCTTACTAATCCAATAACTGCACCTTGCACAGTTACAGCAAGTTTTGTTTCAACGGTGGCGCCGGTTGTTATGTACACAGATATAGTGTCTGGCCCCATAAATGGAGGTGAGAACAATAAGGGTATTTACCTATCGATTTTTGGGCGAAACTTTGGGTCCATTGGTCTGGGGTCAGTCGTAAAAGTGTTTATTAACGACGTAGAGGTTGACAATTACCGTTATTTGGGTCCGTCCAAGGGTCGGCAGGACATCCAGCAAATTACGGTGCAGATTGGCGCAATCGGCAACCCGACTGCCGGAGTTCCATTGCCCGTCAAGGTGTCGGTAGGTGGTGTCGATTCGAATACCGACCAGACGTTTACGGTGAACCCAGGCAACATCTACTTTGTAAACAATGTAACGGGGGTTGATACGACAGGCACTTCCACGGGGGGCACATTTGCCTCGCCATTCAAGTCAGTTCAAAAGAAAGCGGGTGCTTCCATCAGTTTCAGCATTACGCAGGCATCCACCGCAGGTGCGTGGGGGCGCGTGCGAGCTGGCGACTTCATTGTTATTCGTGGAACCGGCACACCCTACACGACCAATGCTGTGACTGGCGCGAACAACGGGTTCAACGACTACTTTGTCCAGACTTTAAACAAGTCTGGCTGTGCAGTGGGCACCAAATGTGCCCAAGGGGGAGGCACAACGTCTGGCCCCATTACGTTTATGGGATACCCCAATGAGGATGTGTTTATCAATAATCCTTACAACGCCAGCACCGATTCAGGTGCGTTTTCTGGTGCGGACTCGACGCGCATTGCCAGCGGCTTTGGTCACTGGATAAATGTTGTCAACTTGCGTATCGAGAGTGGGAACCATGACGGCGCGGTTAACACCCAGGCAGGAGGTACAAATTGGAGAATCATCAATAACGAACTTACTTGCGCAACTGCCGTAAATAACACCTCCGCCAAGGGAGGCGGTATTGCTGGCGACGGACACGTTACGGTTGCTGCGCTGGGCCCCAGTCTGGGAAGTTTTTACCTGGGCAATTACATCCACGATGTATACAACGGCCCGGACGACGGTAACAGCAATTTTGAGAATCACGGTTTCTACATCGATGGAGCAGGTTCCTACGATATTGGGTACAACCGCATCGAGAATATTCGCGGCGGCAACGGTATCTCAATGTATGCCAATGGCACGCTGGGCAACAATAATGTGGACGGTGTCAGCTTCCATCACAACATTATCAAGGGCGTAGGAAAGCACGGCATCAATGTTGCCGACGGAAGCAGAAACAACATCCGGATCTGGAACAACATCGTCTATAACACCGACCGCGCTGGTATTCGGTTCAATACGACAGATTTGAATGGTGCGAAGATATTTAACAACACATTTTACAACGTCAACCTGATCAACAATGCAGCTACGGCCATCGTAATTGTCGACGCAGACTTTGCTGCGTCGAATGCAGTTGATATCAGAAACAACATTTTTGTCCCGATCACCGGAGAGTACGATTACCTGAATTTCAATTTCAAAGGAACGGTGACCAACAATTTGTGGTTTGGCGGTGCAGGAACCAATCCAGCGACAACCTATTCAACCGCATCAGTACAAAGCGATCCGCTGTTCGTTTCAAAAGCTTCGGCAAATTTCAGATTGCAGGCAGGAAGCGCTGCAATCAATAAAGGCATTTCCAATGCCGCCGTTCTTGCCGTGGTCAAGGACGATTTTGAGCAGGCGGCCAGACCGTTGAATGGTGGTTGGGATATCGGCGCCTACGAGCGCTAG
>CAYSKY010000263.1:0-225 GCA_964431425.1 uncultured Burkholderiales bacterium | reverse complement strand
CGTGAAAGTGCGTCGATTGCCTGTTTGTGCGGTGCTGGTGCCCGCGCTCTTGGCCACTGCGGGGGCTGCCTTTGGAGTTGCTTTTTCCCGTGATGACATTGCGCAGCCAATCGTTCTTTATACCGATATTGCTTCAGGCCCCAATAGCGGCGGGGAAAACAATAACGGCGTTTATATATCGGTTTTTGGAAATAATTTTTGCACTGCCGGTTTGGGTAAAGAAGT
>CAYSKY010000262.1:0-5285 GCA_964431425.1 uncultured Burkholderiales bacterium | reverse complement strand
ACATACCGAGCGGACTTCCCCCGCGTTTGCTGCGCTGCTCGACGGCTCGTATGGGGGCCTATGCGTATCGCGAGGGCCTATGCCCTAGGCTGGAAGGCGTAGTTTTCACAAAGAAAAGAAAGCTTGGACCCCGGCCTGCGCCGGGGCAGGCCGGTGAAATATCGACCGGGGTCCCCATAGGAGGCGCTGAGCAACGCAGCGAGTTCCGGAGCCGCCTTCACTCGCGAGTAGCGCAGGGGACCCCGCAGGGGCGCCGACTCTGGGGTCGCCTTCTTTGGCTTACCTTTCTTGGCGAAGCAAGAAAGGTAAGTAGCCGCCGGGCTACCCCGGCCCCTCAGCAGGATGACGCGCCAGCTTCTTGCGACCACTGCAAATCCCTCTTGGCCTCCCTTTTCCAAAGGGACGGATCAATGCATCGCAGGTGCGATCAAAGCATCAAACTCAAGCACCAGCGCGCCTCTCAGGCCAAAAATGCCCCGGAACCCGCGCCAATGCTGGACTTTCAACCACTACAAACTACGAAACCTTCAGCATGATCTTGCCAATATGCGCCGACGACTCCATCAGCCTGTGCGCTTCCACAATGTCCTCCAGCGCAAAGGTTTTGTAGATCACCGGTTTCACTTTTCCGGTTTCCAGCAGCGGCCAGACATGCTGCTTGAGCGATACCGCGATCGCAGCCTTTTGACTATCGGGACGCGCACGCAGCGTGGAGCCGGTGATGGTCTGCCGCTTCATCATCAGCGGGCGGAAGTCGATGGTGGCCTGGCCGCCTTCGAGAAAGGCGATGAAGCAGTAGCGACCTTCCATTGCAAGGATGCGCAGGTTCTTTTCGATGTAGCTGCCGCCGACCATGTCGAGGATGACGTTAACGCCCTTTTTCTGGGTGACGGCGGCGACGCCGGCCATCCAATCCTCGGTCTTGTAGTTGAAGGTGTGATCCGCACCAACGCTTTTGCAGAACGCAGCTTTCTCTGCGTTGCCGACCGTGGTGAACACTTCTGCGCCGAATGCCTTGGCGAGCTGGATGGCGGTGAGGCCGATACCCGACGAGCCGCCGTGCACCAGAAATTTTTCACCGGCCTTGAGCGCGCAGGTGTCGAAGACGTTCACCCAAACCGTGAAGAAATTCTCCGGCACACCCGCCGCTTCCAGCAGGCCCATGCTGGCGGGGATGGGCAGACAGTGGGCGGCAGGTGCTGCGCAGTATTCGGCGTATCCGCCGCCGGGCGTCAGCGCGCACACCACGTCACCAACTTTCCATTGCGACACCTTTGACCCGACCGCGGCGATCGTGCCGGCCACTTCCAGCCCCATGATGGGCGAGGCGGTCGGCGGTGGGGCGTAGCTGCCCACGCGCTGCAGAATGTCCGGGCGATTGACGCCGGCATAGTCCACCTTGATCAGCACATCGTTATCGCCGATGACCGGCAACGGGCCGCTGGCAATGTGCATCACCTCCGCGGCTCCGGGGCCGGTGACGGCGACATGGCGCATGGTGGCGGGGAGAGTCATTTGTTTCCTTTCAAGAGGTCGGTTTCGTCGGTGTTCCACAACCAGGCGGCACCGCGCGCACCGCTGGCATCACCAAATACAGGCGGCAGCAGGCGCGTGGCCACATGGTCGCTGAAGATGTATTGATGCCAGCGTGCCGGTACATTGCGGTAGAGGCGGCTGATGTTGGACAAGCCACCGCCGAGCACGATCACATCCGGATCAAGCACGTTGATGATACTGCCGAGGCTGCGCGCCAGCCGGTCTTCGTAGTCATCCATGGCGGCCATGGCGGCGGGCTCTCGTGCATCGGCAGCGGCGGCGATTCCCGCTGCATCCAGACGGCAGCCATGTTGTTCGCTGAAGAGTCGCGCCAGCGCAGGGCCGGACAGCCAGGTCTCGATGCAGCCGTGCCGCCCGCAATAGCAGGCCGCACCCGGGCGTTCATCATCGCGCGGGGCGGGCAGCGGGTTGTGTCCCCATTCGCCGCCGATGGCATTGGCCCCCGTGAGCACGCGGCCGTTGATGACAATGCCGCCGCCCACACCGGTGCCCAGAATGACGCCGAACACCACCGGCGCCCCGGCCCCCGCGCCATCGACGGCTTCCGAGAGGGCGAAGCAGTTGGCATCGTTTTGCACACGCACCTCGCGCTGCAAAAGCTGTTGCAGGTCATCCACCAGCGGCTGGCCGTTGAGACACGTGGAATTGGCGTTCTTGATCAGGCCGCTGTGAGGTGACACCGCACCCGGAAGGGCTACACCCACCGTGCCGTGCGCTTGCAACGTGTTCTCGGCCGTTTCCACCAGCTCCGCCATTGCGCGCAGGGTGCATTTGTAGTCGCCGGCGGGCGTGGCGATGCGCTGGCGAAACGCCTCGCGGCCCGCATTTTCGAGGGCGAGCAGTTCAATCTTGGTACCACCGAGATCAATGCCGAAACGCATGGGGAACATTGTTGGCTGCAAATTGATGTGCGATTATGCCGTGACCCCTTTCAGGCGAGCGAATCATGAGCAACAACCCGGCCGGCGACGGCGTACGCAGCATCCGCCCCATCATGGCCAGCGGCAAGGTCAAGCTTTCGGCCATCGATACTGATTCCACCTGCAGCTTCAAGGGCGACAAGGCGGCGACCGTGGCCCTGCTGGCGCAGTTGAACGCGCGCCTCATCGAATTGCAGAACGTGCTGTACGCCGAGCACAAGCGCAAGGTGCTGGTGGTGTTGCAGGCCATGGACACGGGCGGCAAGGACGGGCTGATCCGCAAGGTGTTTTCGGGGGTGAATCCGCAGGGCGTGCGGGTGGCCAGCTTCAAGGCACCGACACAGGATGAACTGGACCACGATTACCTGTGGCGCGTGCACCAGCAGGTGCCGGCGAAGGGCGAACTGGCGGTGTTCAACCGCAGCCATTACGAGGACGTTCTGATCACGCGTGTGCACGGCTGGATCGACGCGCGCACGGCCAAGCGCCGCTATCGGCAGATCAATGACTTCGAAGCCATGCTGGTCGAGGAAGGCACGCTGGTGCTGAAGTTCTTCCTGCACATCAGCAAGGAAGAGCAAAAGCGGCGCCTGCAGGACCGGCTGGATGACCCGGCCAAGAACTGGAAATTCAACGCGGGCGACCTGGCCGAGCGCGAGAAGTGGGCCGCCTATCAGCATGCCTACGAGGACGCGATCGAGGCGACTTCCAGCCTGCATGCGCCCTGGTACATCGTGCCCGCCGACAAAAAGTGGATTCGCGACCTTTACGTGGGCTCGGTGCTGGTCACAGCCCTCGAGGGGCTCGGCATGCGTTACCCCGACCCCGCGCCCGGCCTCGACAAGGTGGTCATCAAGTAGGCGCTTGTGCCGCACCGCACAATGGCGCTAAGCCCTTGTGTTAAAATAACAAATTCAGTTGGTTGTGGATGTGACGGTGCAAGCCACCGCCACCCCGCCGCTTTTTTTCTGAAAACCCCTTTGATCGCGAACAGCCATGCCGATTTACGCCTACAAATGCTCCGAATGCGGGCATGCCAAAGACGTCCTGCAAAAGATCAGCGACGCCCCGCTGACGGTTTGCCCGTCCTGCGGAAAATCGACTTTTTCCAAGCAGATCACCGCCCCGCAATTCCAGCTCAAGGGCAGCGGCTGGTACGTCACGGACTTTCGCGGCGGTAGCGGCACCACCGGCAAGCCCGGCACCGCCGAGGCGGGCAAATCCGAGAGCAAGTCTGAGGGCGGCGGCGACAGCAAGCCGGCTGCCGGCGACAGCGCCGGTAGTTCTACGTCCACCACTCCCGCCGCCCCTGCCACCACGGCGCCGGCCAAAGCCGCCCCGGCCAGCGAGTAAGAACCGATATGCACCACGTGCGCCGCTATCTCATCGCCGGCCTGCTGGTCTGGATCCCGCTGGTCATCACCGGCTGGGTGCTGACGCTGCTCATCGACCTGATGGACAACTCGCTGCGGCTGTTGCCCAAGAGCCTGCAGACCGAAGCCTGGCTGGGCTTTCACGTGCCCGGCATGGGTGTCATCCTGACCGTCAGCATCGTGCTCATGACCGGCGTGGTGGCGGCCAATTTCTTCGGCAAGAAGCTGCTGGGCTGGTGGGATGCCGTATTGCAGCGCATCCCCATCGTGCGTTCCATCTACGGTGGTGTGAAGCAGATCTCCGACACGCTGTTCTCGCCCGAAGGCAAGGCGTTTCGCAAGGCGGTGCTGGTGCCGTATCCGCACGCCGGCACCATGACGGTGGCGCTGCTGACGGGTGAACCGCAGCACGAGGTCACGGATTATCTGGGCCACGAGTATCTGTCGGTGTTCGTACCCACTACGCCCAACATCACCGCCGGTTTTTTCCTGCTGGTGCCGAAGAAGGATGTCCGCGAACTTGAGATGAGCGTGGACGAAGCGCTCAAGTACATCATTTCCATGGGCGTGGCCGAGCCGCCGCGCCCGAATCACAGAAACGGGGCCGAGATGAAAAAGTCCGGCACCGACCCCAATCCCAAGCCGCTGGGCTGATCGTCCAGCGGCACCCTTCGCGTCACCCCGCATCGACGGGGGCTTTGGTCCGGCCGAGTCCGGCTGAAGATTTCCGCCACCGCGGGAATGACCGCCAGCGAAACGCCCGTTACCGGCCGCGCATGCGAACAGAACGGGATCGAATCCACGAAATCAACAAAATCGACGGGCTTTACCCATGAGAACCAATTACTGCGGCTTCATCGACAAACAATATCTCGGACAGCAGGTCACGCTGTTCGGCTGGGCGCACCGCCGGCGCGACCACGGCGGCGTGATCTTCATCGATCTGCGTGACCGTGAAGGCCTGGTGCAGGTTGTCATCGACCCGGACACCCCGACCGCGTTTGCCACAGCCGACAAGACCCGCAGCGAGTTTGTGCTGAAGGTGGTCGGCAAAGTGCGCCCGCGTCCGGAAGGCACCACCAACGCCAATCTCAAGAGCGGTGAGATCGAAGTGCTGGCCTCTGAAGTGGAAGTGCTGAACGCCGCACAGACGCCGCCGTTCATGATCGATGACGACAACATCAACGAGGAAATCCGCCTCAAATACCGCTACCTCGACCTGCGTCGCGAGACCATGCAGAAGAACCTGCGCATGCGCTACCGCATCGCCATGGCGGTGCGGCAGTACCTCGACGGCCAGGGCTTCATCGACATCGAGACGCCCTTCCTCTACAAGTCCACACCGGAAGGCGCCCGCGAATTCCTGGTGCCCTCGCGTATCCACGACGGCGGCTTCTATGCGCTCCCGCAAAGCCCGCAGCTGTTCAAGCAACTG
>CAYSKY010000261.1:4413-5287 GCA_964431425.1 uncultured Burkholderiales bacterium | reverse complement strand
GCGCAGGGTGTGCGGCGACAACGGCGCTCGGATGCCGGCTTTCAAGGCGTACCGCTTGATCATCACCCAGAACATCTGGCGTGACATGGCGCTGCCGCGGGTGGTGACGAACAGGTCATCCGATTTGTGCACGCCCAGCAGTTCCACACGCGGTCCCAGCAGGTAGGCCTGCACGGCATCGACCGCCGATTCACCCAGCGGCACCAGCCGTTCCTTGGAACCCTTTCCCATTACCCTAACCACGCCCATGTCCAGGCTCAACTGGGCCACCTTTAGGGTCACCAGCTCGGTCACCCGCAGCCCGGATGCGTAGAGCGTTTCCAGCATCGCGCGATCCCGCATGCCGAGCGCGGTCGTGTCGTCTGGTGCGTTCAACAGCGAATCGACGTCAGCTTCCGACAGGGACTTCGGCAGGCCGCGCATGATCTTTGGTGACTCCAGGTTGCGGCTCGGATCTTCGCTGATGATCCGTTCGCGTAGCAGGTATTGGTAAAAACGCTTGAGTGCCGAGGTCAGCCGCGCGGTTGAGCGTGGGCTGGCGTGCAGGGATTCGATGCGGTGCGCCAGATAGGCCTGCAGGTCAGCGCTGCCGGTCTTGTCGATTGTGGGGCGCCAGGTCAGCTGCAGCCAGGTGTCGAGTTGTGCGACGTCGCGGCGGTAGCTTTCGATGGAGTTCTTCGCGAGCCCGTCCGAGAGCCACAGGCTGTCGGCGAATTGATCGATCAGCGGATCGACGGCTTCGGCCATCAACCGATACCCCTCGTCATTGGGGTGCAGCATGTCGGGACGAACGGCCTCCGCCCGAAAGGCCTCTGGATCCGCCGGATCGCGGACGGCCGCGTCGAAGTCCACGATCCCGTCGAAGGCGCCGCCG
>CAYSKY010000261.1:0-4403 GCA_964431425.1 uncultured Burkholderiales bacterium | reverse complement strand
GGCTAGAGCAGCAAAGCGCCTTCGTGCTTCAGCAGCCACTGCTTGATGAACAGCGGATTCTCCAGCTTGCCGCCCATGAATCCGCCGAGGCCGCCGTTGGCCGCCACAATGCGGTGGCAGGGCACGATTACCGGAATCGGGTTTTGCCCGCAGGCAGTGCCGACCGCGCGCGCGGAGGAATGGACATGGTCGGCCAGTTCGCCGTAAGTCATTGTGCTGCCGGCGGGGATGCGGCGCATGGTCTGCCATACGTCTACTTGATGCTTGGTGCCCGACAACTTGAGCGGCAGGTCGAATTGAAACTGCGAATTGTCGAGGTAGGCCATCAGTTGCACGCAAACCAGGTGGGCGATGGAATTGGTCCGCGGCGCCTTGGCCGGCACGGAGGCCGGCAGGAAATGCAGTGCCAGCAGGTGTTTGTCGTCGGTGACGATGCCGAGCGTCGCAAACGGCGTTTTCACGCAGGCATCGAATACGTGGCGGTCGTTGGTGCTCACAGCGTGATGGCTTGGGTGATATCCACACCGGGAAGCGTGCGGGAAATCAGCGCGCTGATTTCAGCGCCCACGGCCGGCGTGGCACTGGCACCGGGATGCCGTACACGATTGCTGGCAATCAGGCCCCGCTGGCGCAGGATTTCCTTGCGGTTGGCAAGCCCCGGCTGCTGCTCGAACACAATCAGTGCGGCAAACCTCTGCCAGAGCTGATGAACGCGATCCATGTCGCCGTCGCGCGCTGCTGCAACCAGCGCCATCAGCACTTCCGGGAACGCGAAGCCGGTATTGAAGCCGTCCGAGCCGGCCGCCAGATCGAATGGTGCATAAAGCGCGCCGAGGCCACTCAACATCGGCAGGGGGCGCGACAGTGCGGCTTTTAACGCGCGAATTTTCGGCGCGGTGGGCACCGCCTCGGCCTTGATGCAGGCGATGGACGGAACCTCGCGGACGATGCGCGCAATCAGCGGTACACCCATGTGCACCTCGGTGGAGGCGGGATGGTCCTGCAGCACGATCGGCAGCCCAGTATTCTGGCTGATGCGGGCGTAATACTCGACGAGTCGGTCATCGTTCGGCACCGGTTCCTTGGCCGGTGCCACCATGACCGCATCCGCGCCGAGTTCTTCGGCCATGCGGGACAAGTGCGCCGCCGCCGCGCTGCCGGTATGGCTGGTGCCAACGATGACCGGCATGCGTTTGGCCGCCGTCGCGACTGCGGTTCGCACCAGTGTTTCGCGTTCATGGTCGTTGAGCCGGTTGGATTCCCCGAGCACCCCGAGAACGGTGATGCCATCGACGCCGAGTCGCGCCATGAAATCGATCATGCGCGACCATGACGTCAGGTCCAGGCTTTCATCGTCCCGGAACGGCGTGGCCAGAATGGGGATGACACCGGTGAAAGCGGGAACGTTCATGCGGGCAGCCATTTCATGATGACGATAATAATACCGGCAAGGAACAGCGTCTCGGCGACCATCAGCATGACCGGGCGAAGGCCCAGCACGGTCAGTTCCTTGAGCGAGGTGCGCATGCCGATGGCCGAGATGGCCACCACCAGCGCGAACCGGGAGAACTCGCCGGCAAAATTCAGCACCGGTGCCGGCAGCGGCAGCAGGCTGTTGACGGCCACCAGCACGCCGAAGGCGACCGCGAACCAGGGCAGCAGGGGAGGCCGCTTCGCCACTCCACCGGCCTTGTCGTGTGCGGCGCGAAACATCAGCGACAGCACCAGAATCACCGGTAGCAGCATCGCCACGCGCAGTAGCTTCACCACCGTCGCGGTATCGCCCGCCTCTTTACCGACGCTGTAGCCGGCGCCGACCACCTGGGCCACATCGTGGATGGTGCCGCCCAGAAAAACCCCGGCCTGATGGGCGTCAAAGCCCAGCGCCGCGCTGAGCAGCGGATACACGATCATGGCGATGGTCGAGAGCGCCGTCACGCCGATCACAGTGAAGCTGGTGTCGCGCTCGTGGTGTTCGCCGCGCGGCAACACCGCGGCAATGGCCAGCGCCGCCGAGGCACCACAGATCGCCACTGCGCCGCCGGTGAGAATGCCGAAGCGCGCCGGCGCGTCGGTAAAACGCACAAACACCCGGCCGAAGATAATGGTCAGGATCACGCCGGCTACCACCATCAGCGCCGTGCCGACCCCCAGCGATGCAATCTGGTGAAAGGTGATGCGCAAGCCAAGCAACGCCACGCCAAGCCGCAAGATCGTCGAAGCGGCGAACTGGATGCCGGGCACGCACTTGCCTTCCTGGCCGAGGAAGTTCATGGCCATGCCCAGCAGCAGGGCGAAAAGCATCGCCGACGCGCCGTAGTGCTGCGACAGGAACAGCGCGGCGATGGCAACGACCGTGGCGCAGGTCAGGCCGGGGAGTCTTGCGCGAAAATCAAGTGTCATAGGATAAACACGAGCACTGGTGCGGCTTCCAGGCCAAAAGTGGCCGGAAAGGCGCGCCAATGCTGGGGTTTGCGGTTTGGACGTTGAGGATGGGTAAGTGATTGTTGTCGTGGCGCGATGGTCATGGAGGAGCCTGTAACTGACATGGCCGACCGCGTGCCGAGGCATTTTACATGGCCCCAATCGGCGGGCCGCAAACACCGGCACGGGCCGGCGTCGCATGTGCCCCGTACAATCGCGGTATGTCGACCGCCATGCTGCTCATCCCCGACTTTGCCCTCATCCTGTTCGGGTTTGTGCTCAATCGCATCACCAACTGGGGGCGCGACTTTTGGGGCGGTCTCGAAAGGCTCATTTACTTCGTGCTGTTTCCGGCGCTGCTGTTTTACTCGATCGCGCGTTCGCGAATTGATCTGGTCGCGGCCGCGCCGGCACTGAAGGCGGCGGTGGTGATTGTGTTGAGCGGTGTCGCGCTGGCTTGGCTCGCGCGCTACCTGTTCAAAGTGCCTGCACTGACCTTTGCCTCGGGTTTCCAGACCGCGTTCCGGTTCAACTCCTATGTCGGCCTCGCCATTGCCGGTCGTTTGCACGGCGAAGCAGGCATCGCCGCGTTTGGCATTGTGATCAGCATCGTGGTGCCGATGTGCAATGTGGCGTCGGTCTGGGCGCTGGCACGGCACGGTGACTCGGCACTATGGAAGGAACTGGTACAGAACCCGCTGATCCTGGCGACGGTGGGTGGTGCGCTGTATTCCCTGTCGGGACTGCCGTTCCCGGAGATGGCGCAGATGCTAATTTCGCGATTGGGCGGCGCGTCACTGGCCTGCGGACTGCTGTGTGTCGGCGCAGCGCTCACAGTTGCCGATGCCGAGCGCAACGCGGGGCTGATCGGCTATTTCACGGCGGTCAAATTGCTGGCCATGCCCGCCGTGGCATTGGTGGCCGCGCGATTGCTCGGTGTTACCGGCGTGTACTATGAAATGATCATGCTGCTGTCTGCGTTGCCGACTGCAACGTCCGCCTACGTGCTGGCGGTGCGTATGGGCGGCGACGGGCCGATGGTCGCACAGAGTGTGACGATCAGTACCTTGTGCGGCATGATCGCCCTGCCGTTCTGGCTTAATGTCATGCATTCGTTTTGATCGATCGCGCAACCTTGGGGGCAGCATGAAACTGGAAGACGAACAGGAAAGCAGCAACGTTGAAGACCGCCGTGGCGGCGGCGGCGGGGGCGGCATCGGTGCTGGCGGGCTTGGGGTCGGCACGGTGGTGGTTGCACTGGTGGCCAGCTACTTCCTCGGTATCGACCCGCGCACCCTGCTGGGTGTCGCGGAAACCGTGCAGCAGGTGCAGCACAGCGCGCCGCAGCAGCAGGGCAGTGCGCCCGATCCGGCGCATGATCCGGACGCGGCGCTGAAGTCCGAAGTGAGCAAGGTGCTGCACAAGACCGAAACCACCTGGACGCAGATCTTTCAGCAGGGGGGCGGGCAGTACCACAAGCCGCGCCTGGTCCTCTATTCGGGGCATACCGCCACCGCCTGCGGTGCCGGTGAGGCGGCCATGGGGCCGTTCTATTGCCCCGGCGACCAGAAGGTCTATCTGGACATGGCGTTCTTCCGCGAAATGGAGACGCGCTTTCGCGCCGGTGGCGATTTTGCGCGGGCTTATGTGATCGCCCATGAAATCGGCCATCACATTCAGAAACTCACCGGCATTTCGGACAAGACCGATGCACTGCGCAGCCGCATGAGCGAAAAAGAATTCAACAAAGTGTCGGTTCGGGTTGAACTGCAGGCCGACTGCTTCGCGGGCGTCTGGGCACACCAAGCCAATCGAGAACGGGCTTTCCTTGATCCTGGCGATATTGAAGAGGCGTTGCGCACGGCGAACGCGATCGGCGACGACATGCTGCAAAAACAGGCGCGCGGCGTGGCGGTGCCGGACTCGTTCACGCACGGCAGTTCCGCGCAGCGCATGCGCTGGTTCAAGACTGGGTTTGA
>CAYSKY010000260.1:0-5300 GCA_964431425.1 uncultured Burkholderiales bacterium | reverse complement strand
GGGTCTGGCGGTCAAGGAAGAAGCGCAGGGTTGGTGCGGCCCGCAGCCGCAGGCGAGGACACGGCCCTGCGCGCCTTGACGGACAGGCACCGCTGGCTACGGTCGCGGGATTGGTGATGAAGGAGAGGGAAAGACGGATGACTGGCTTACGGCCAGATGATCGACGGACCAACGCCGCGCGGCGAGCGCTGCTGCGTGCCGCAGGCACGCCTTGATGGGAGTGGACAAAGCGCGCAGCGCGAAAACGGCGATGTGCGCAGGCCGATCAGGCACCGCCTGTTCGGCGGTCTTGCGGGGCGCCAAGCCTGCGCGGCGGGGTGGGCGTCAGCCGACCCCTGGAGGCAAGCGCAGCGCGCAGCTTTTTCGCCAAACCAAGGACACAGCAAAAAAGGGGGCAAAGCCCCCTCGGGCTACAACAGCCCACGTTCGGCAAACGACAGGATGGCGCTGCCGGCGACGATCAGGTGATCCAGCACCCGCACGTCCACCAGCGCCAACGCCGACTTCAGCGTCTGCGTCAGCGTCTCGTCGGCCCGCGATGGCTCGGCTGCACCCGACGGGTGGTTATGCACCAGCAGCAGCGCAGCGCTATTCCTGGCCAGTGCCTCCTTGACCACCTCGCGCGGATACACCGATGTCTGGCTCACCGTGCCACGAAACATCTCGACGTAGTCGATGACACGGTTCTGCGCATCCAGGTGGATGACGCCGAACACCTCGTGCTCCAGCGTCCCCAGCTTGACCCGCAGGAAGTCGCGCACCACCTGTGGCGAGGTCAGAGCTTCGCAGCCGCGCATCTGCCCGGCGAGCACACGTTGCGCCGCCTGTAGCACCTCGTCGGCGTTGGCCGGACGGTAGTCGCCCGCGACATCGCGAACGAGAAGGGAAGAATCGAGAGAAAGAGAAAGTTGCGACATGATCGTGCTCCAGTCCGAATCGGGCGGAATTGCCCGGAACCGGAGGAACACGACGCAGCGCAGCAGTCAGGGGTCGCAGACGGCCGCCAGGACGCCAGCGTGCCGGGCACGCGCAGCCCTTGACGGCGAGAACGACGTGGTACGTTGAAGGGAACAGCAAGGCCGCCTCCCACACACTCCACTGCCTCAACGGCAAGCGGCGCGCGCAGGCCCAAAGGGCCGGAGGCGTCAGGGATCAAAGCCGCATGGACGCGACTCGACACGAGGCGCGGGGCAGCGCCCGCTAGCCCGACGGCGGAAACGCCGGGACGCACGGGGTTGGTCAACAAGATTCACTGCACAGTAAATATTGCTGTTTTGTCGAATATCGATACGGACAAACTAGAACGTCAAATCGTCATCAAGTGCCGCGATCGATTTCGGCGCAGTCGCGTGTTTCGTTCTGGCTTCGAGCGATTTGATGAAACGGATCGAACTGGCAACGTGGTTAAAGATGAGTAGGCTTTCCTCGTAGTTGAGGATCGGGTTGTCATGCGCCAGGCTCTTGTTGTTGCGAACGTCACTGAAGGCTTCGAGCACAGAGATGCTGGACTTCAGGATGCGCTCGGTCATCAACGATTCAAGGTGACCCGCATCGCGTAGGCGCTTCACATACTCGCCGAAGATGCTGTGCAAAGCTTTGTCGCGGTTGACTTCAACTCCACGCTGTTCGCACAGTGTGCGCACGTACTTGATGACGAACGTGTGCAGCCGATCCAGAGCGGCTTCGGGTTGGTTTTTCTCGATCGCTTCGCGCACGTGTTGAGCGACCGTTTCAAAATCGCGCTCGTCGACTGTGGCGGTCAGTGCGTCCAGCTCGGCGACGGGCGCGTCGCGCATCATGCGGCTGGCGATCTTCCAGCAATCGTCGGTCAGTTCGGTCAGTCCAGGCTCGTCGCCCAAACAGTTCTCAGCCTGACCGTACAAGATCAGCGCATGGATGACTTTGCCGACCAGATGGTTGCCTTCGACCGCCCAAAATCCGCGTAAGCGGTTGGCTTTGGAAGTGCCACGCTCGCGGTAGACCGTGGCATCGATGTCACGGCGCGTGTGCTCCTCGAAGAACTCGCTGAACGTGCGGTCCGAGAAATCGAGCACGTAACCACTGCCCATGCGGAATAGCCGCTCCAGCTTACGTCGCTCGATTGAAGACAAATCGGCCATGTGATCTCCGTAGGCAGTTAGACTCGTGATTACGCTAGTCGGTAGCAACTTCGTTGACTGTTTGGTTCGCCGATTGAACGGCTGCCACCACAGCGCGGTCTCCTTGCAGGGTGGCTTCTACCAAGGTGCTTAGTGCGGCAGTTGTATCGGCATAAGCGCCGATGTAGCCCGAATGAATGAGGTCGAGAAACGCATTCTGTCGCATGTAACGGCCATTCAATGTGTTGTAGCTGATACGTAGGGCGCCGCGCGGCCCCTTGCAGGACTGGTCGCTGAGTAGACGCTCGTAATGGTCAATCGGTGTGACGATGCTGCCATTGGACAGGCTGCCGTTGCGTCGTACGAACTTCAGATAGAACACCTCCGGGTTCAATCGATATTCCAGCAGACCTGCTGCATGAGTACTGGAAAAGGCGCGCATGCGCCGTATCTCGTCGGCCATCTTGGGGTCCGGTCGATACAGCCAGTCAGTAGGTTCACCTGAGCGTGTATTGGGTTCCAGCATCTTGTATTGCACCATCACGATGTTCTTCCTCGTGAGGTTGAGGTAGATGAGGTCAACACCGAAGACGTGCTCCAGGTCGCGTCGATTGGCGGTGAACACCTCCAACTTGTCGGTACCTTTCTCAAACAGGGCCCGCCCGGTGATATGGCTCGCCGAGAGCGTGTAGCCAGGGACGACGCGTGCGTCATGTTCGATCACCGAGTCTTCCATCAGCGGTACGCGCGCCAGTGCCGTGGATTGCGAGTCGATCAGTTCAATACGACTGGCACGGTCGCTGGCGGCTAAGCCAAAGGCCTTGAGGGCAGTCTGCACCGCATCTTCTTGCACGGCCGAGAAGTTGGTGTAACGCTTGGGCGCAGTCAGAGATTCGGCCACCGCACGAATCGGCCCTTGGTTCGCCGGAATTGCCACGAGCGCATCAATCAATGCGCCGCTCAGTTTTGGCGATAACACGAGTAGGTCCGCTGAAGACTGCAATTTCTTTTGCAGCTGCGTCGCATGGGCGGTGCCATTGAGCAGTGCGGACATGGCCTGTTCGGTGTCAGGTGCCATGCTGACTGCGCGCTTGATCTTGATACGAGTTTCCAGCGTCGTGACTGGGCTGCGTGAACTGACCAGGCCTATGTAGGCGAAGTGTTCGATTTTTTCAGGGGTTGCCCATTCGGAGAGCTTCCCGAAAATCAGGCAGATCGTGGGCGTTTTGATGTCGGCACACAGATCATGTGCGCGTGCCAGCGTGAACTCGTTCAGCCCACGCCGCGAAGCATGAAGCAGACCGCTGTCGCTTTCGTCCAGGCGAAGGATCACGCAAGGCTTTGTTTGCACGTGCTGCCGTAGCACGTCGAGCCATGTTCGGTCTTGAGAGGCAGGCATCGGTTAACCAATCTCCACAATAGAAGCACCGCCGCTGTCATGGCCGCGCTGAAGGTCGGAAACCACCTGCATCAATCGATTGATCGGCTCGGCCAGGCGTTTTGGCAATACGCGGTGATGCGTGTGGATGTTCTGGTCGGCAATCCAGCGATGCGCGATCCAGACATCCTCCTCGGGATGGTTGTTGTCCACACCGTTGCAGTACTTGTAGCCCACCAAGGCATCGGTATGCGACAACAGTAGCCGTGCCATCGTCATGTGAAAGCGATGGGCCTGCAGGTCCGCAGGGCCCTTGGGGCGCGGGACAGTCAGGCGCAGGCATTGATGATTGTTGAACAGCGCCCAATCGGGGCCGACCACTTGACCGGCGCGCTCCAGCATCTTGCGGGACTGCTCGCTCTTGCCGTTGACGATGGCGACGGCTATCGAGCCATTCGGGTAGTCCAGTGTCTTCGCTAGCAAATTCATCCAGTTCACCAGCTTGCGCAAGGTGGCATCGTCCGCAAACACCAGGTATTGGTGCCGCTGTTCGCTGTCCAGAAACGTGGGCAACTGGGCGTAGAGTGGGTACAGAAGATCGTGGAGGTAGATGTAGGTCTGCCGGCGTCCCTGCTCATGGCTGCGTGTCGTAGCGGTCAACGCATGCTCAGCCCATTGTGGCGTGAGTTCGTCCAGCGCCATCTCGGTGATGTCGATGGATATGAGCGCAAATCCCAACGACTTGCCGATCAGAGCTTTTCGTCCGTCGAAGGCGTGTCCTAGTTCGATTTCAACGCCACCGAGCACCATGGGCTCGGTCTGGATCGGCGTACCTAGCACCGCGATGTCGAGTCGAAACCGACAGCCGAAAGGTGTATCCAGAGGGTGTTCAGTCACGACCTGATCGGCGCCTAGCAGTAGATTGCCCTCTAGGGGATAGTCCGATGCATCGGTATCCTTGAACACCCACGGCATCGCAAGACCGGCCGCAAGCCGGCGCGCCAGCTCGGCGGCGATCAACTCTTTCGCGCGCTGGTGTTCGGAACTCTCATGCACGGCGCGTTGCCGGCTGGTCTCTTCTTCTTCGAATTGCGCCTTGAGATCATAAGTCTTCTCGACGGGAAGTT
Source organism: uncultured Burkholderiales bacterium (assembly GCA_964431425.1). Classification (GTDB taxonomy): domain Bacteria; phylum Pseudomonadota; class Gammaproteobacteria; order Burkholderiales; family Usitatibacteraceae; genus UKL13-2. The sequence goes on along the minus strand of CAYSKY010000260.1, from coordinate 696 downwards.
GCCGGAAGTGCGAACGTCGGCGCAGCTTGCCGTCCTCGAAGGAGGGGCTCACCCAAGTCACCATTTGCTGGATGGCGCCCGGTGCGACCAAGGGCCACAGTTTGCGCGCGTGTTCGCGGCTGCGAACCTCGCGCGCGGTTATCCGCGTCTGAAAGAGACCCTTGCGGGAGAAGACGACGACGGCTTCATCCATAGTCGAAATGAACTCTGGCGGTCATCGCGTCAGGGCCCAGGCAAGTCAGCGGCCCGAACTACACGCAACATTTCGCGGAACACGTCGTCGTAGGGTGGTAGCTGGCTCATCTGGTGTGCCAGGCGGTTGGTCCAGAGACGACGCAGACGGTCTTCCTTGGCGGCAATGGCCTGCTCCATGCCGGCCACGGTACGTTGTCGCAATGCCAGCTTGGCATCGAGTTCCGCGCGAAGCTCTGCAATGCGCAGGTCGGTCACGCCAAACAGATACCAGAGGTCATACAGGTCGCGCGGCTCGTTGCGCGCACGGTCACTCAAGGCCAGCAGTTTTTCAACCACGATCTCCTCGATGGCGTAGACCTTCACGGTCGGTCCTTCGGGCAGGTCGTCAAAGCTGTCGTAGGTGCGATGAATCGAGCGGTCTTGCAGCGGGAAGCACAGGATTTCGTTGATCGTGATATCAACCTTTACGTCGTTCGCGGCGGGCAGCGGCCCCTGGTAGCG
>CAYSKY010000259.1:0-5306 GCA_964431425.1 uncultured Burkholderiales bacterium | reverse complement strand
CCGGACGCCGCGATGCCATCCACCACCTTCTTGGTCCAGCCGTCTTCGATGCCGATGACGATCACCGCGGCCACGTTCGGATTGCAGCCAGTGCCGATGAGGGTTCGAAAATGCAGCGCCAGGTCCGCACCAAACTGCAGGCGACCGTAGGGATGCGGGATGGCCATGACGCCCTTGATGTTGTGGGCAACCGCTTCCGCAGCGGCGTTGGACAGGTCATCCACCGGCAGGACGATGACGTGATTGCGCACACCCACGCGCCCATTGGCGCGGCGATAGCCCCAGAAAGTGGAGTTCTTGGAAATGACGGACATGGAAGTTCCTTGAAAGTGGACTTGTGACGCTCGCGAGTGGCCGACCGCGCAACTGCCGCGGGCAGGCGCCTGCCTACCAGCGCTTGGTCTTGATGTTGTGAACGTGGGCGTGCTCGCCCGCCTTGATCGGCGCCACCACCTTGCCGATGTCGGTGCCGTACTTGAATACGGTATCGCCCACCGACATATCCTTGAGGGCGATCTTGTGGCCGATCGGGATGTCCTGCAGTGTGCGGATGGAGATCTGCTTGTCGTCGTCCATGATCCAGGCCGTGAGGTCGGTGCCGGCCTTGAAGCCCTCGACAACGGCGACCGCGACAGTGTCCTTGGCTTCGTGCAACACAAAGTGAATCATTTCTTGCTCCTGCTTGATGGTTTCAGCCGCAGCCGGATGGCGGTGCAGCCGGGTTGGGTCCCGCTCCTGCGTGCCCCGGTCGCGCAATGATGCGCTGTTTGTTAGATATGGGTTGAGGCCTGCCGTTATTTTATTCAGCCGCTGCGCCAAAGTAAACCAAGTCATCTATATGAGTTGTACCAGCGACTGTGCTTGGTTATGATGGAGCGCATCATGGAAAGCAAATCCCGCACGGCCCGCTGGGCCGATCCCGCGCGCCACAGCAAGCTGATGGTGGGCGCCGCCCTGGATACGCCGCTGTACAAGGAAGTGAAGCGCCTGCTGACCGAGACCATCCGGTCGGGCGAATGGACGCCGGGCAGCGCCATTCCGGCCGAGCGTGTGCTGTCCGAGCGGTTCCAGGTGGCGATCGGCACGATCCGCAAGGCGGTGGACGAACTGGTGCAGGAGAACATCCTTATCCGCCAGCAGGGACGCGGGACCTTTGTCGCGGCCCACAACCGCGACCGCATGATGTTCCACTTCTTTCACATCGTGAAAAGCGACGGGACCAAGGTGACGCCGTCGGTGGCCATGCTGTCATTTCGCTCCGCGGCCGCCGATGGCGAGGAGAGCGAACGCCTGGGCATCGCACGCGGCGCGAAAATTTTCCGCATCCGCAATTGCCTGAGTCTGGCCGGCCAGCCGGTCATTTTCGACACCATCGCCATTCCGCAGGCCCTTTTCCCGGGGCTCACGGCGGCGCGCTTCAAGAACCGGCCGAACACGATTTATCACCTGTATCAGACCGAATTCGGCATTACCGTCGTGCGTTCTGCCGAGCGCCTGCGCTCGACGCTGGCCGACAGCGAAAGCGCACAGATCCTGCAGGTGAATCCGGCCGCACCGCTGCTGGAGATCCGACGGGTGGCAATGACGTTTCACGACGTGCCGGTCGAGTACCGGCGCTCGCTGGTCAATACCGCCGAACACGAATACTTCAGCGACCTGGCCAAGGCCTGATCGCGGCCGGTGTCAGCCCGCGACTGATACCTGGGCGAGGCCCGCGTCGACGATGATGTTCTGGCCGGTGATGCCACTGGCGTCATCCGAGGCAAGGAACAGCGCGGTGCGCGCCACGTGCCCCGCATCCAGCCGGAACTTGAGGCACTGCAACTCGATGAACTTCTGGTCCTCGGCCGGATTGCGCCACAGCGCCGTCTGGCGTTCGGTGACAATTGCGCCCGGCACCAGCGTGTTGACGCGAATGTTCCGGTCGCCCAACTCCCGCGCCAGCGTGCGTGAAATGCCGGAGATGGCCGCCTTGGACGCCGTGTAACCGATCAGGTTTGGCCGGCCACGCATCCACGATACCGAGCCCAGGTTGATCACGGCGCCGCCGCCGGCATCGGCCATGCCGGGTGCGAGCTTCTGGATGGCAAATACCTGGTGGGTGAGATTGAGCGCGAGACAGTTTGCCCAGTATTCCGGCGTCAGCTCCTCGAGGCTGTGGCGGGCATCGTTGCCGGCATTGTTGATCAGCACCCGCACGGCCCCCAGTTCCCGTTCCACGCGCGTCAGGCATTCCCGATACGCGGCGATGTCACGCACATCGCAGATCTCGAAGGTCGGCGCATGCGGGGCCGGTGCGGCGAGTCGCGCGACCAGCGCGGCGCTGGCTTCGGCGTCGATATCGCAAAAGGCCACCCGCGCGCCTTGCAGCGCAAAGTGTTCGACCAGCGATGCGCCGATGCCCGATGCGCCGCCGGAAATGAACACTACGCGGTCCTTGAGACTGGGATAGCTGGTCATGGATTGATCCTCACTGCGCTTATGCGCGCGGCCTATTCGATGTACTTTGGTTCGGCGCGGCCCGCGACGTCCACCGCCATCGTGAAGATGCCGCCGGCAAACGGTTGCGCCGCCAGTTCCGCAGCGCTGGCACCTTCGCGCGCCGTGGTGATGAACAGCGTCTTCAGCATCGGCCCGCCGAAGGCGACCATGGTGGTTCGCCGCACCGGCACATGCACGACGCCGGTCACCGCACCGGAGCGCGAGAAGCGCAGAACGCGACCCCCTTCGTACTGGGCGCTCCAGTAATTGCCTTCACTGTCGAAAGCGGCACCGTCCGGGCGGCCGCCGTAGTCCGGGTCGGTGCGATTGTCGGCACAGCGTGCGAATATCTCGCGCGCGCCGACCTTGCCCGTTGCCATGTCGAAGGGCAATCGATAGATCACATGATTGGGGGTATCGGACTGGTGCACATGGCGCCCGTCAGCGGTGAACGCCATGCCGTTGCTGACTTTGACGCCCATGTCCTGCGCGGGTCCCCAACCGTCGCGCACCCGGCCGCGCTCCAGTACGAACACGCCCGCGGCTTCGGTGGTCCGCGGCTCGTACATGGCGCCGGCCCAGAATCGGCCCGCTGCATCGCAGCGTCCGTCGTTGAAGCGCATGGTAGCCGGGTCGTAGGGCGGGGGCGGCGCGTCGGCGATCTTGCGCAAGTCGCCAGCCGCCGTATCCAGCCGGTAGAACCCGTCGCGCAGTGCGGCAATGAGCCCGCCACCTTCCACCAGTCCGATGCAGCCAGGTTCGCACGGCGTCTCCCACGCGCGGTCAGCGCCGGTTGCCGGATCGAAGCGGTGGATGCGCCGCGCCGAAATATCCACCCAGTACAGCACCTGCTCGTCCACGCTCCACAACGGGCACTCGCCCAGCAATGCGCGCGCATCCAGCGCGAGTTGTGCGTCGCCGAAGTCACGGACGTCAGCCACGTGCGGGCCTGCCGGAAGTCACCGCGATGGTCATGGAGACCGAAAACGTCGCGCCCGGTGCGAGCATGCGCATGCCGGTGTCGGTCACGCCGCGCGCTGCCATGGCGAAGGCATTGTTGGTGTTGCTCACGGGTTCCATGGCGATGAAGCCGCGGCCATCGTTGGGGGCATACACCACGATGTTGGAGCAGGGTTCGCTGGCGGTCAGCACCACGCGGTGGGTAGGGTAGTCCAGCAGCGCATGGCGATCCCAGCCGGAAAAGCAGTGATCGATCTTCCAGCCTTCCACCGGCCGCAACTGGCTGAAGTCGGCCGATGCCGGCACCGGGCCGCGTTCCACCGGCAGTTTGTCCTCGCCCATTTTCCACATCGACGTCCAACCGGTCTGCAGGTGCAGGCCGGGCGTGAGAGTGAAGTAGGGATGAAAGCCGAGACCCACCGGCTGGGCGCGTGTGTCGGTGTTGCGCACGGTCAGCGACACCGTGAGCGCATCACCCTCCAGCTGGAAAATTTGCAGCGCCTCGCAGGCGAAGGGCCAGTCCATATCGGGCGCATGGCGAAGCGACAATTCCAGCGAAGTCGGCGTGCGCGCGCCAACCTGCCAGTCGCGCTGCCAGCCGAAACCATGAATGGCGTGTGGCTCCGGTGCGAAATTGGGTCGCAGTGAGTACGTCTCTTTGCCCACCACCAGCCTGCCGTTGCCGATCCGGTTGGAATACGGCACCAGCGGATAGGAGCCCATCTGCCGCACCAGTTTGTCATGGATGGCCGCATCCGGTGCGCGCCGCAGGATGTCGAGGTCGCGAAACATGAAGCGCGCGATTGCGCCGCCCACGGCGGGACAGACCAGTATCCGCGTGTCGGCGGCGTGCAATTCGATGGTTTGGGTGGGGGTCATGATCGGAAGTGAGTCAGCCTCAGGCCAAGAGCATAGCGTGCCGGGGCGGTGCCGGCACACTCTCCTGCCCGGCGCAGGCTAGGCGCTGATGATCACCTGATTGCCACCGGCGTCGCTGGCGCGCGCACCGCCGAACAGGCGGCACTGTGCGGCGCTGACACCGCGCAGGGTGGCGCCGCGCGCGCCTGCGTCGAGCCGGACCGCGTCGCCCATCACACACGGCGGCACCGACGGCACACCGAACACCAGCACTTCTTCGACCGGCGCAGACACATCCATCTCACCGGTGTGCTGCAATGCCCGGCCCAGCGCCAGCACATGGCCTTCGCGGCCCCACACCGGCAGCTGATCCAACGCCTTCGTCACGGTGCGCACCTGTCCGCCCTTGATGCGCTCGCCCGTGTCCAGGTCGTACCACGCCTCTCCGGCCGGGAAGTACACGTCAACGCGGCCGCCGGGACCGGTGATCGGCGCCACCAGCAGCGCGTCGCCGAACAGGTATTGCATCTCGAATGAACGCGCCAGGCGGTCCCGGGGGAACGCCAGCGGCATGGCGCGCATCAGCGGCAGCCCGGTACGCGCGGCCTGTTCGGAGGCGCCCACCATGTAGGGAATCAGTCGATAGCGGAACGCCAGCAGTTTTTTCGCGATGGTTTCGACGTCTTTACCCAGCGCCCAAGGCTCGCGCTCGCCGATGCCGTGATAGCGAAAGTGCGAACAGAACACGCCGTTGCCGGTCCAGCGCAGGTACAGCTCCGCATCGGGCTGCTGCGCGCCGTAAAAACCGCCGACGTCGGTGGCGTAGTACGGCACGCCGCTCATGCCGTAACCCAGGCCGCCGCGGATGCTGGCGGCCATGCCTTCCCAGTCGGTCTGTGGATCGCCGCCCCATTGCATGGGATAGCGCTGGCTGCCGATGAAACCATCACGCCCCCAGACCATCGCGGGTCCCCGGTCGTGGGCATCGTTGTAGCGCTGCGTAGCGT
>CAYSKY010000258.1:0-5315 GCA_964431425.1 uncultured Burkholderiales bacterium | reverse complement strand
CGCCGCACTCGCCTACGCGGAGAAGTCCGGCCACGGCGATGCGAAGCACGCGGTGGTCAAGCTTGCCAATGGCGCTGAAGTCGGCTGCTTTGTCGATGCGCACAATGGCCATCCCGGTGGCAAGGTGACGCTCGGCGTGCGGCCCGAGCACTTCCGCATGGGCGGCGAGCACAACCGCATCGAAACCACCGTGACCTTTGTCGAGTCGCTTGGCAGCTCGACCGAAGCGTACTTCGCCTTCCCGGGCGCCGAGGCACTGAGTTGCACGCTGGATGGTCGCGCGAGAGTGCGGCAGGGTGACATCCTGCAACTCGGAGTCGCGCCTGAAGACTGCTACCTGTTCAATGCCGATGGAATCGCCTATCGGCGCGTTGGCGCAAATGCACAATAGGTCGCGTCGCCAGCTCATGCGCAACAGCCGGCCACCACTGCTCGCCGTCACAGCCGTTGTTGCGTTGTTCGCCGCGCAGACGGCAAACGCGCAGAGCCCGCTGCAATTGAACATCTGGATCAACGGCGACAAGGGCTACAACGGCCTGCAAAAGGTGGGTGATGCGTTCACCAAGGTTTCCGGCGTACGCGTCAAGGTCGAGCACCCCGAGGGCGCGACCGATAAATTCCAGCAGGCCGCTGCCGCCAACAAGGGGCCCGACATTTTTTGCTGGCCGCACGACCGCCTCGGCGAATGGGCCAAGGGCGGCTTGCTGGTGCCGGTGCGGCCGGGCAAACGCATCCGCGCTGAGATCGAGGATTCGGCGTGGACTGCGTTCAGCTATCAGGGCAAGACCTGGGGCTATCCGATCGCCATCGAGGCCGTTGGGCTGATCTACAACAAGGCACTGGTGCCGGTACCGCCCGCGACCTTCGACGACGTCATCAAACTCGATGCGAAGCTGAAAGAACATGGTAAGTCCGCCATCCTTTGGGACTACAACAAATCCTTCTTTACCTGGCCGATACTCGCCGGCGCCGGCGGTTTCGTGTTCGCGCGTGATGCCAAGGGAGAGTTGGACACCTCACGCGTCGGGGTCAATGAGGCCGGCGCGATTCGTGCGGCCGAAGTACTGGAGGGGCTGGTCAAGAATGGACAGCTGCCCCGCGGCGCGCGTTACGCCAACATGGAAGCCGGATTTAACCAGGGCAAGATCGCCATGATGATTTCCGGTCCCTGGGCGTGGGATAACGCGCAGCGCAGCAAGATTGATTTCGGCGTGGCCCCGATTCCCAGTGTCGATGGCAAGCCGGCCAAGCCTTTCGTCGGCGTGCTCGGCTGCATGATTGCCTCGCCGAGCAAGGTCAAGGACATCGCGCGCGAGTTCATCGAGAACCACCTGTTGCGGCCGGAGAACCTGAAGATCATCAACGACGATGTGCCGCTGGGCGTACCGGCCAACAAGGCGCTGTACACGCAGCTTTCGGCCAATCCGCACATACGCGCGACGATGGAAAATGCCCGGCGCGGAGAGCCCGTGCCAAACATCCCGGAAATGGGGCGCTTCTGGACGGCAATGGATGCCGCGCTCGAGGCCATCACCAACGGGCTCCAGGCGCCGGTGGAAGCCCTCAATGGCGCGGCAGCGCGCATGGTGGCGCGATGAATGCGGCAGCGACCAAACCCGCGCATTGGCTCAAGTGGCCGGTCACCTTGTTGATGGCTGCGGCGTGCCTCTACCTGGTGTTCAGCATCTACGCATCCGGCGAGTGGCTCGGTGCCGCGGGCGTCCTGGTGGTATCGACGCTCGGATTTGTGGTCTATCTGTCGAACGTCGCCTTCGCCTACCGCTATCTTTTCCCCGGGCTCGCGGCCATGGCGGTGTTTGTGCTGTTTCCGCTGTTGTCGACCACGCAGATTGGCTTCACCAATTATTCGTCCGCGCACCTGTTGAGCCTGGATCGCGTCAAGGCCTATCTGCTGGAGCAGGCCATTGCGGATGAAGACGGCCTGATGGACTACACCTTGCATGCTGACGGCAGCAATTTCCGCCTGACACTGACCGCACGCACGGAGAGTGTGCCGCCGGCACAATACCTCTCGCCCGAACTGGCACTGGCAAAGTCGGGCACTGCGCCAAAGGTCTCGATGCGTGTGCGCGATGCCGCCAGCCCGCCGTTGTCGGCGCCGCTGTCCCTGGCTGAGCTGCTGACGCACCGCGACGCCTTGCGGCAGCTGCAACTGGAGATGCCGGACGGGCGCATCCTGCACTACACGGGCTTGCGCGAATTCGGCCCGGTGGCGCGGGTGTGGACCGACAACGGCGATGGTTCGCTAACGCTGGCCGAAACCAAGTCTGTCTACCGCGCCAACCCCGACACCGGCTTCTTCGAGACTGCCGACGGCGTGCGCGCACAGCCCGGTTTCAAGGTGAGTGTCGGCTTTGCCAACTACACTCGCATGGCGACCGATCCGGAGTTTCGCGGTCCCTTCCTGTCGATCTTCATCTGGACGGTGATGTTTTCCGGCCTGACCCTGCTGTTCACGTTGGCGGTTGGCATGCCGCTGGCGGTGCTGCTCAACTGGGAAGCGCTGCGTTTCCGCGGCCTTTATCGCACGCTGCTGTTCCTGCCTTACGCCGTGCCTGCATTCATTTCCATCCTCGTGTTCAAGGGCCTGTTCAACCAGAACTTCGGCGAGATCAATACCATCCTTTCGGCGCTGTTCAACGTCAAGCCGGCGTGGTTTGCCGATCCACTACTGGCCAAGGTGATGATCCTGATCGTCAACACCTGGCTCGGATATCCCTTCGTGATGGTGCTGTGTTCGGGCCTTATCAAATCGATCCCGTCGGATCTTTACGAAGCCTCGGCGATTGCCGGTGCGTCACCGCTGACCAATTTTTTCAAGATCACTGCGCCGCTGATCGTCAAACCCCTCACGCCATTGCTGATCACCATCTTCGCGTTCAACTTCAATAATTTTGTGGTGATCTCGCTGCTGACCGACGGCCGCCCGGATTACCTCAACACCAAACTGCCCCACCGACATCCTGGTGTCGTACACCTATCGCATCGCGTTCCAAGACTCCGGTCAGAATTTCGGCCTGGCGGCGGCGGTGTCGACGCTCATCTTCCTGATGGTGGCGCTGATGTCGATTGCCAACATGCGGTTGGCACGGCTCAACGCCGAGAGCAAGTAAAGGGGAATCGCCATGGCCATCGTCACTTCGAAGAACCAGCGCTGGCGCTTGCTGGCGGCGCACATCTTTTTGTGGGCGCTGATCGCGATCACCATCTTTCCGCTGCTGGCCGTGTTGTCGATTTCACTGCGCCCCGGCAACTTTTCTACCGGCACACTGATCCCCACTGAAATCAGTTTCGAGCACTGGAAGCTGGCGCTGGGCATGAGCTACACCGCCGCTGACGGTTCCATCGTGCAGCCGCCCTTCCCGGTGCTGCGATGGCTGTGGAACTCGATCAAGATCGCCACCATATCCTCGATCCTGATTGTGGCGATTTCGACGACCGCGGCGTACGCCTTTGCGCGTCTCAGGTTTCGTTACAAGGGCGCCATGCTCAACGCCATGCTGTTGCTGCAAATGTTCCCGGCCGTGTTGGCGCTGGTGGCGATTTACGCGATCTTTGAAACCATCGGCAATTACGTGCCGTGGCTGGGTATCGAGACGCACGCCGGCGTGATCCTCGCCTACATCGGCGGCCTCGCCATGCACATCTGGACCATTCGCGGTTATTTCGAAACCATCCCGATGGAGATCGAAGAATGCGCGAAGGTAGACGGCGCGACGCACTGGCAGGCATTCCGTTATGTGCTGCTGCCGATGGCGGTGCCTATCCTGATGGTGGTCTTTGTCCTGGCTTTCATCGGGACAATCGTGGAATATCCGGTGGCCTCGATTCTGCTGCGCGAAGAGGCAAACCTGACGCTGGCCGTGGGTTCGAAATACTACCTGAGCGAGCAAAAATTTCTCTGGGGCGACTTTGCCGCCGCCGCGGTGCTGTCGGGCATGCCGATCACCATCGTGTTCCTGTTTGCGCAGCGCTGGATCGTGTCCGGGCTGACGGCTGGCGGCGTCAAGGGCTGACGGTGGATCGCTTTTTTGCCGGCTGGCTGCACATTGCCGCCACGCATGTCATTGCCCTCGCTTCGCTTGCGGTGCTTTCAACAACCGGTTCCGCAGCAACAATCGCCCCCGCCGCGATTCCTGCCTCAACCAAAGGCGATTGCCGCCCATCACCGCTGGGCGGCCGTGACCTCTACCTGCGCGGAACGCTCAATGGCTGGTCGGCAAGCGACAGCCACCGCTTCACCTATCGGTGTAATCGATACGAACTGGTGGCGCGTGTAGAAGGCGTGCAGACCTTCAAGGTGGGCGATGACGACTGGTCGCCCGACGCTGATTTCGGCGCGTCGCCTGAAAAGCCGGTAGCAACCGCCAACTGGCGCCTGGCAGCCAAGGGCAAGGAAATGCAGTACAAATTCCAAGGCGTTCATCGACTGGTGCTCACAATGTCCACTCCCCACACGACGCTACGAATCGACAAATGCCCCGAGGCGCCGCTTGGCGAAGCCCCTGTTTTTATGCGCGGCACCATGAACAACTGGGCCGCATTGGATGACTTTGCCCTGCAATACAGCTGCGACGCCTACTACCTGAACGTGAAGCTGAACGGGTGGCACGAATTCAAGATCGGCGACGGCGGCTGGACGCCGCGCACAACGCTCGGCGGGGTGGCGGGTCAGCCGGCCGCACTCGCATCGGATTCAGTCGTCGTACTGGGGCGGGCCGAAGAAGGCGGCGTCGGCAATCTGTCATTCAATTTCACGGGGGCGCACACACTCAGGCTTGCGTTCGCCGGTGGTAAGCCGACCCTGCAGGTGGGCCCGGTAACTTTCAGTGCACCGGGTGAGAAAGCGGTCAGCGATGTGCTCGCGCTGAGCCTGCGTTTCAGTTCGCGCGATGTGATGCACAAATCTCCGTTCGGCGCTGCGCCGGCCGGCACCAAGGTCGACTTCGCCCTCCAATCGGCACATGGACTGGAAAGCGCTACGCTGGTCATTGAACAGCGACGCATGGAGGGTAACCAGGAAAAGCTGTCTTACGAGCCGGTGAGTCGTATCCCCTTGCGTCGCACTGCGCAAGCGTCGGGCGACCGCTGGACCGGCAGCCACCTGTTTGAAGCGGTTGGGGTCTACGGCTATTACTTTGAAGCTGTCGCCAATGGCAAAAGCTTCGTATACCAGAACAATCGCGACTCCATCTTCTGGACACGTGAAAAGGGCAGCAACGGCGTCGGCATGGTGGAGGAGATGCCGGCCAGTACGAAGCAGATTCGCCGTTTCCGGCACACTGTCTTTGCGC
>CAYSKY010000257.1:0-5322 GCA_964431425.1 uncultured Burkholderiales bacterium | reverse complement strand
GGCTTGTGCAGGTGGTGTTTGTCGGCGATATGCCAGGCGCCCATGATGTCGGTGGCGCTCCACTCCGAGGTGCCCCAGTAGGTGGCCTTGCCGCGCGAAACCATGTCGTGCATGGCAAACACGGTTTCTTCCAGCGGCGTGTTCGGGTCCGGGCGGTGGCAGTAGACGATGTCCACGTAGTCCAGTTGCAGGCGTGCCAGCGAATTGTCGATGGCCTGCAGCAGGTACTTGCGGTTGAGCGTGTTCTTTTCGTTCACGCCTTCGCCGAACTTGGCGGGCAGGCCCCAGAAAAATTTGGTGGAGACCAGGTAGGTGAGGCGGTCCCACTTGAGTTTTTTCAGCGCGGCGCCCATCAGCGTTTCCGACTGACCGCTGGCGTATACCTCGGCGTTGTCGAAAAAATTCACGCCGTGATCGCGCGCAGCGCTCATCAGATTGAGCGCTGCGTTCTCATCCAGCTGGTTGCCGTAGGTCACCCACGATCCGAATGACAGCGCCGATACCTTGATGCCGGCGCGTCCGAGTCTTCTGTATTCCACTTTAAACTTCCTTTTCTTCGTCGATGTCCTGGTACGGATTGACCACGACCACACGGGTTCGTTTCGGACCGGCGGCGAATTGTTCCAGCTTCACCAGTACCGGGAACAACTCCAGCAGCTTTGCGCGGGCCTCGGGTTCCTTGTCGAACACCATGAGGCCGCCGGCTTCGTTCTTGACGTCGCGCCACGTTTCCGGATGCGCATCATCGTCCTGCACCTGCAATTTGTAGCTGGGCATGAAAGCCTTTCAGGCGTTGCCGCCGTTATTCGTCGAGCAGGGTCTTGAAGTGCCCGACTTCTTCCTTGAGCGCCATCCACCATACCTTGCCTTTGACGTCGTGCTTGCCGCAGGGCGTGAAGGTGGAAAAACCCGGATAGCGTTTGCCGAGATTGTTCGGGTCCTCGGTGCGGGTGCGGGGTGGCGCGATCAGCTTGCCATTCTCGGCACCCAGCGGGTACAGCCAGCAGCCCATCGGCTTGAAGGTCCACTTGTGCTTGTTCAGCTTCACCGCCAGGGTCTGCAGGCTGCACTTGCCGTCAGCCTCAGAGAAGGCGCAGCGGGTATTGGCAAAATGCGCGGGCTTATTCTTGTAGCGGTACTTGTACACGGTGGTCTTGCGGCCGGTGTTGCCTTCCCACTCGCCGTTGATGATGTAGTTCTTGGGCAGGTGCTGGAAGTGGGCGGGGTATTTCTTGACCAGCTTGTGGATCAGCTTTTCCTCGTCGTCCTGCAAGAAAGCACCATCGCTGCAGCAGATGCCCTCGCAGGCGGACAGTTCGCAGTAATGCAGTTTGGCCGGCTTGCGGCGCGGAGTTGCTGGGGTCTTGCTTGCGGTCACGCTGTCATCTCCCGGATATCAAAATTGCCGCCATTGGTCAGTTTGCCGCTCTTGCACAGCGCAATGATGTCACGCGCCACATCAGGCGCTGCACGAAGCACGCCATCGGCCTTCATGGCCTGGAAGCGTGCCACGTCGGGGAAGGCATCCGCGCCGGCACTGCGCACCACGGCTTGCATGGGCGTGTCGATCACGCCCGGCGCCAGCGAGCAGATCGACAGCCCCTCGCCGGCCTCCAGCGCCGCCACACGCGTGGCCATCTCCAGCCCGGCCTTGGCCGCGCAATAGGCCGACCAGCCGGCAATGGCGCGCTTTGCCGCACCCGATGAAATATTGACGACCAGTCTCTTTGGTGCGAGGCCGGCCGTATGCTGCGCGAACAGGCTGGTGAGCACCATGGGCGCGACCAAATTCACGTTCAGGTTGATCGCAGTGGCCGCAGCTTCAAGGTGATCAAAGCGCGCCACCGGCACCACCATGCCGGCGTTGTTGATCAACACCGCCGAATCAAACGTCCTGCCGGCGAACAAGGCCGCCGCACGCTCGAAAGCCGGCGCAATGCCGGCAACGTCATTGAAATCGATGTGCACGTTGGCAGGCGCCGCCAGTGATTCCGCCCCGCGCGACATGCCGATGACGAGATTGCCTGCGTCAGCCGCGAGTTGTGCGAACAGGGCGGCGCCGAGGCCTTTAGTGTTACCGGTGATGATGTAAAGATTCATGACTTTCCTTGCCCCAAGAATTCAGTCCCGCCAGGCCGCCAGTGCGGCGCTGATGCCCAGTTCCACCAGGTCTGCCAGGCCCGATGAATCCGAGGCATTGCCCGCCCAGGGCTTGGTCCCCGCCAGCAGTGCAGCTTCGCGCCGGGCGCGACGTGCCTGTATCTCGCCGTCGAGCATGGCGGCATTGATGCGCGCCGGATCGGTGGTGGTGCGGCGGATTTCCTTTTCATGCAGTGTCGCCAGCGCGCGTTCCACCGCCGCGTCATCGAGCACGGAGATCGGTGAACCGCAATGCTTGCACGCGGTATCGTTGACCAGATCCACCGGGCCGCCGCAACTGGAGCATCGGATCTGTTTTATGGTGACCGACAATGCAGCGATTTCATGTGGCTGCAGCGTGCGGATGAAATTCTTCTCGCGCAGAAACTGGGTGAAGGCGATGGCGCGGCCATGTCCGTCCGGGCAGCGGTGATAGCTGAAGCGGCCGCCTTTGCCCAGATCGCTGGTATTGACCAGCGCGGCGTTGCAGATCGGACATTGCAGCCGCATCGCCACCAGATTGCGGGACACATCAGGCTGCTTGCGTGCGGCGTGTATCTGGCGGAACAGCTCGATCACGGCTCCCGGTGCCAGCGAGGTGCTTTCGAGGTGATCGAACCAGATCAGGTGGCAGGGCCAGCACACATCCACCGTCACCGGCGTACCGATATGCGTGTGGAATGTCAGCGCCGCCATGGCGCCGCCGCAACTGCTGCAGCGCACGCGGTTCAGCCCAACAAGGCGTCGATGCCGGCCTGGGCAATGCGCGCGTCGTCGGAGGACTTCACGCCGGAGACACCGACGGCGCCGATCATCAGGCCGTCGACCACAATTGGCAGGCCGCCCTCAAGAAAGGTGATGCCTTCCATTGACAATGCGGACACCCGTCCGTTGTTGACCATTTCCTCGTCACTCTTGGTCGGGCGCCGGCGCCAGGCGGCGCTCTTTGCCTTGCCCTGCGCAAATGCAACACTGGATATCGGGCAGTCGTCCAGGCGCGAAAAGCTCAACAAATGCCCGCCATCGTCCACGATGGCGATACATACGTTCCATTTGTTGGCCTGCGCCTCGGCTTCGCATGCACCAAGGATTTTCTTGCAGTCTTCCTGCGTGAGGTAGTGTTTGATTTTCACGTGGCACCGCGCATCTGGAATGGGGACGAAGGATTATGGCACGCCACCCCGTGGGGATTTACACCAGTCCCGCGAGATAGCGCTTGCGTTTCGGTTCGGCAAATCGCTCGATGGCATAACGCAGCATGGTGCGCGGCATCTCGCGGTAGTGGCGTTTGAGGAAGGATTCCTCCACCGGTTCGCCGATACGCTGGCCAACTTCCCGCAGCATCCAGCCCACCGCCTTCTGGATCAGGTCTTCGTCGTCATGCAGCAGCAGCCCGGCCAGCCGCAGCGTTTCGGTGTGGTCGCCCCGCTTGATGTAGTACAGCGTGGCCAGCATGGCGATGCGCCGCTCCCAGATTGATGTGGACTTCGCCAGCTTGGTGAGCACCCGCTTGCGTTCGCCGGGCCGGTCCGCGAGCCACGCACCAACGATATGCTCGGCCGAACTGTCCACCAGGTCCCAGTTGTTGATGAACGCGGTGCTTTTCAGGTACAGCGTATAGATGCGCTTGCGAGTCGGCTCATCGGCACGCTGGTAGGTCTTGATGAGCAGCATCAGTGCCAGTGCGCGCGCCTCGTGCCAGCCGGATTTCAGCAACGGCAATGCGACTTCAACACCGGCATCCGAAAACTCCCTCGCAAGCGCGCGGACCTGCGGAACACGCAGCCCCAGGAAGCGGTCGCCTTCGCCATATTCACCCGGGCCAGTCTTGAAATAACGTGCACGGATGGCCGCCGCCCCGGCAGTGCCCAGCGACATCAGTTTGCCGAGCACGGCCGCTGCGGGCGGCCCTGCCGGCGCTGGCGACCGGGTCGGCTTGCGCGCCTTCGCTCCTGCTGCAGCCGGCGGGCGACGCTTGCGGCTGGTTGCCGCCGACGGCGTCAGCGTGCCTGCGCGTTGTCGGCCGGTGGTTTTCCGCTTTGCTTCGACTGCCATTCCGCCTCCAGTTCCGCGCCGGTCTTGTAGTGCGGCACGCGAAAGATCAGCCGCTTGTAGCGCTGCAGGAACGCGCCGCCGCCTTCGATCTCGTCCTTCCAGTAGCGGTTGGCCAGTTCCACGTTTCGTTTTTCGTCCATCACGAAGTAGCGCATCGATCCGGTGCCGCCGAAGATGTACACCTTGCCATCGATCATCTGCCAGGTGTCCGGCTCGCCCCCCCAGGGGATGCCATAGACGATGCCGTTGCTGCAAAAGCCACCGTATTGGGGGACGTACTTTGCCGGTTCCTTCAGGAACAGCGCTTTGTTCTCTTCGCTGGCAAAGCGATAGGTGACGCCATCGTGCTCGGCCTTGATGTCCGTCTTGCCCGGCGTGTGGCGGCCGACGGTGAAATACGCCACCGGGTCGTGGCCCCGCAACATTAGTTGCGCATCCGCGCCGTCGGACGTTGTGTTGTAGGGCGCGGCATGTGCGGCGAGCGAAAACAGCAGCGACGCGGCAGCCGCGACCAACAGCAAGATTTTGTTCATGATCTTCTCCATGCCGCTGGCGGCTACGGCCGCTCGGCGATTTCTTTCAGGTTTTTCAGGCCGGCCTCAAAGTCCGGGCCGATGATGCGGTCCATGAACAGCGCAAAGTAGCGCATCAGCGGATTGTTGCCCACATTGCCCTCCGTACTCCAGGTCACCTTGACGGCTCCGCCCTGCGGCTCGAAATCGAGGCGGCCGTCCATGGCGCCCTCAAAGTCGGCCAGAAACAGTTTGTACGCGATGGTCTTGTCGAAATCGGCGCGTGTCATTTCCATCCCGCCGTTACCCTGGCTGGCGGACTCCCACGCCCACTTGGCCCCCACGCCCGCCGGCGGGCCGGAATAAGTGGTCTTGATGGCCGGGTCGCGCCGGTACCACACGCTCCATTTCGCCCACGCCTTTGGGTCGTACACCATCGGGTAGATCTTGATCATGGGTGCGGTGATGTTGATCGATCGCACCACCTTGAATTGCGCCGGAATCGCAAAGCCGACCAAGGCCAGCGCTACGATCAATCCAATCAGTCCCAGCAATGTGTATTTAACGTATTTCATCGCGTCCTCTTCGCATGCATTCCGTTTCAACGGCAGCCGCT
>CAYSKY010000256.1:0-5385 GCA_964431425.1 uncultured Burkholderiales bacterium | reverse complement strand
GCAGACCGCCATCGCCGAGCTATCCCCGCCGACCATCGATGTGGCCGAGGCAAAGCTGGCGCTGGAAGCGGTGCTGATGGCAGCGTCGGAGCCGATGGCCGTCAATGACCTGAAACGGATTTTCGACGGCGAGCTCTCCGGCGACACCGTGCGCAACCTGCTGGAAGAAATGCGCGCCGAGTGGAGGGATCGCAGTGTCGAGCTTTCGCTGGTCGCTAGCGGCTACCGGTTCCGCGTCAGGCCGGGTTTCCAGAAATACCTGGACCGGCTCTCGAATGAAAAGCCGCCGCGCTACTCGCGTGCCGTGCTCGAAACCCTGGCAATCATCGCCTACCGCCAGCCGGTCACCCGCGGCGACATCGAAGACATCCGCGGCGTGCAGGTGTCCCCGCACATTCTCAAGACCCTCCAGGATCGTGGCTGGATCGACGAGATCGGCCACAAGGAAGTGGTGGGACGCCCGACATTGTTTGCGACCACCAGGCATTTTCTGGACGATCTCAACCTGCGCTCGCTGGAAGAACTGCCGCCGCTGCACGAGTTGCAGGCGACGCTGGATATGACGCAGGCGGGCGCCGCGCTGGTGGCTGGCGAAACACCCTCGCTGCCCGGTGTCGGATCGGCCGCGGAAGATACCGACGCGGTAGCGGTGGAAACGCCAGCCGAAGGGCAGGCAACAGAGACTGAAAACGGTGAGCAGGTCGAAACTGCACCGGCCGTCGAAGCGGAGCCTCCGCCCGCTGGCAATGAAACGCAACCGCCCGCCGAAAACGGTGTGCAGCAGGACATCACACCATGATCAAGCGCGTCGTCGTCACCACCGGTTTGAAAGCTCGCGGCTATGTTGATGGCCGCTATGTAGGCGAAGAAAAGAAAGACAACGGTGGACGCGATGATCCGCGCGACCGCAAGCGGCGCGGCAAGCCCGGCCCTGTGGCAAAAGGGCGCGGCAAGAAGCGTGGCGGTGTAGCCGCAGGTGGGGACAACTTTGGCAACACCACCGGCGCCGCCGGCAAACGCGGCCGCCGCGGCAAGGGACGCACCGGCGCACAGGAAGCCGGCGGGGCTATGCTGCCGGGTAACCGTGTAGACGGTGGCGCGGCTGGCGGACGGGGTCTGCCGAAATCGCGCAAGAACCGCTCCGGCAAGAAGACACCGTTCCGGCAGCCGCTGGTCAGTACCGCCAATTCACTTTCGCCGTCGGAAGTCACGGATTTGCGTCGGGTGGGCGAAGAGGCGCGTTCGGGCCAGTTCGCCGAAGCGCTGGCCGCCCAGGCCGTGGTCAAGCGCGAGCGGCTGCACAAGGTCATGGCCCAGTCCGGCCTGGGCTCGCGACGCGACATGGAAATCATGATTGCCACCGGCCGCGTCATGGTCAACGGCATCGTTGCCACCACCGGCACACAGGTCTCGCCGGGTGACAACGTCATGGTGGACCACCGCCCGGTGAAGCTGAAATTCACCGAGGACATGCCGCGGGTGCTGATTTATCACAAGCCCGAGGGCGAGATCGTCACCACCAACGATCCGGGCAACCGCATCACGGTATTCGACAACCTGCCGAAGGTGGAAACCGGCAAGTGGATCGCCATCGGGCGCCTCGATATCAACACCTCTGGCCTGCTGATCTTTACCACCAGCGGAGAACTGGCCAACCGTTTCATGCATCCGCGTTACGAAGTGGAGCGCGAATATGCGGTGCGCGTGCTGGGGCAGCTCACCGAGGAACAGAAGCACAACCTGCTCACCGGCGTGAGTATTGAAGCAGATAACGATGCCGATGAGGACGAAGATGAGGAGGCGCCGGCACCGGTGCTGGCCCGCTTCGACACCATTGAAGAGCGGCCCGGCGAAGAAACTGAAGGCGTGAACCACTGGTACCACGTCATCATCAAGGAAGGTCGCAATCGCGAAGTGCGCAAGATGTTCGAATCACAGGGACTGACGGTATCCCGCCTGATCCGTACGCGCTTCGGCAAGCTGGAACTGCCGCCGCGCCTGACGCGCGGCAAGATGGTGGAACTGGCACCTGAGCAGATCCGGCCGATCCTGGAATGGGCCGGCATGGGCGACCTGGTAGTGGCGACTCCTGCCGGGCGTCCGGCCCGCGGGCCACGCGGACCGTTGCGGCCGGATAAACCACAAGGCAAACCGCAGCGCCCCGTGCGGCCGCCGCGTGCGCCGCAGGCGGAAGGCGAAAGCGGGCCACCCGCCGGCGACCAGCCGAAAGCACGCCGAAACCGGCGCGGCAAGAATCGTCGCGGCGGTGAGGGACAGCGTCCGCTCGGGGCCGAAGGTGCGCCGGTACCGCGCAGTGACGACCAGGGGAATATTTCCAGCCCCGCCATTGATGCCGGCGCGGTTCGAAGTGAAGGCGCCGGCAATGCCGAAGCAACGCCGGTTGGCGAGGGCGGAGAGCGCGGACCGCGTCCGCCGGGCGCGCCCCGCAAGTCGCGCAATCGCCAGCGCCGGAATTTCCGTGGACGTGCACGCAATCGCGGCACCGGCAAAGGAGAGCCCGGTGGTGAGGGCGGCGGAAACTCGGGCGACGGTGGCGGTAGCGGCAACACCGGCGGTGGTCATGGCAACAGCGGTGGTGGCAAGACCGGCGGTGGCGGGTTCGACCCGGACAACTTCGGTAACGCCTAGCCCGTTCAGGGCTTCGCCGGCCTATTGCGACGCCAGCAGTTCCTCGCGCGTCAGCAGAAACACCACTTCGTCTCCCGCGCTGACTTCAGCCCAGGTGAAGGGCAGACTGGGAAACGCCGCTTCCACGCCCTCGCGGTTGAAGCCCACCTCCACCACCAGCAACCCACCTGGCCGCAGGAATGCCGGCGCCTCGCGGAGGATGGTTCGCACGTGATCCAGACCGTCACTGCCACTCCCCAAGGCCATTTCCGGTTCGTGGCGATATTCCGCCGGCAGGGATGCCATGGAGTCCCCGGTGACATACGGCGGGTTGGAAATAATGATGTCGTATTGCCGGCCGTGCACTGCGGCAAACATGTCCGACTCCATCAGCGAAATTCGCGATGACAATTCGTAGTCGCCCACATTGCGGCGCGCGACTTCAAGTGCGTCCGGCGACAAGTCCACTGCATCGACGCGCGCGTTCGGAAAGGTGATCGCGGCCAGAATGGCCAGACATCCCGATCCCGTGCACAGGTCGAGTACCTCTCCGACGGACTCCGGTGCATCCACCCAGGGCATCAGTTCGTCGTGTAACAGTTCGGCGATGAACGAGCGCGGCACAATGACCCGCTCATCGACATAGAAGCGGTAGGGACCGAGCCAGGCTTCACGGGTCAGGTAGGCCAGGGGAATCTTTTCCTGCGCCCGTCGCTGCACCAACTGAAGGATGGCGGCGGCTTCGGTGTCCTGTAGCGGCCGTGTCCACACGCTGTCCAGTTCATCCAGCGGCAGTCCCAGCTTTTGCAGAACGAGATACACAGCCTCGTCGAACGCGTTCGCCATGCCGTGACCGAAATAGAGTCCGGCGGCTTCGAAAGACTGTTCGGCGTAATCGACGGCATCGCCCAGGGTGGCCAATGCAGGCGGCGGCGAGGTCATGCCGCACCGCGCATCAGCAAGGCTTCCAGGGTGCCCAGGTAAATGGCATGCAGCCGGTCGATGTCGCCGATGGCGATGTGCTCGTCGACCTTGTGGATGCTGGCGTTGATGGGGCCGAATTCGGCAATCTGGTCACAAATATCGCAAATGAAGCGGCCGTCGGAGGTGCCGCCCGAGGTGGACAGTTGCGGCTCCACGCCTGCCACCTGTACGACCGCCGCCGAGAGTGCCTCCACCAGCGCACCGCGCGCAGTAAGAAACGGTTTGCCGGATTGCGTCCACTTGAGGTCGAAGCGCAGCCCGTGCCGCCGCAGGATGTCCTCCGTGCGCTGCTGCAGGCCGGCGGCGGTGCTGGCGGTGGAAAACCGGAAATTGAAATAGACGTCGAGGGTACCCGGGATCACGTTGAACGCGCCGGTGCCGCCTTGAATGTTCGAGATCTGGAAGCTGGTGGCCGGAAAATACTCATTGCCCTCGTCCCACACGGTGGCGGCCAGCTCCGCCAGTGCGGGTGCCGCCAGATGAATGGGGTTGGCCGCCAGGTGCGGGTAGGCAATGTGCCCTTGCACGCCGTGCACCTTCAGGTGCCCGGACAGCGAACCGCGCCGGCCGTTGCGGATGGTGTCTCCAAAGCAGCCGGTTGAAGACGGCTCGCCGACGACGGTGTAGTCGATGCGTTCTCCGCGCGACTTGAGCCAGTCCACCACCTTGACAGTGCCGTCGGTGGCAGCACCTTCCTCGTCGCTGGTAATGAGCAGGGCGACGGAACCCGGGTGATCCGGGTGGCGTCGCACAAATTCTTCCGCAGCCGTGACGAACGCGGCGAGCCCGGTTTTCATGTCAGCGGCACCGCGGCCGTACAACAGGCCGTCCTTTTGCGTCGGCGCGAATGGATCGGTGTGCCAGGTGTCCAGTGGACCGGTGGGCACGACGTCGGTGTGGCCGGCAAAACAGAACAGCGGTCGCGCCGTGCCGTGGCGCGCCCACAGGTTGCTGACGCCGTTGCTGTTGATACGCGTCACCTCGAAGCCGAGAGGGCGCAGACGTTCGATGATCAGGTCCTGGCAGCCCGCGTCGTCCGGGGTCAGTGAGCGGCGGGCAATCAGGTCCCTGGCCAGTGCCAGCGTGCTGTGCGGATGGATCGTAGCGTGATCAGGCATTGCGCGGTCCGATCGGCGCACCGTCGCGTGCCGCCAGCGTCGGACCCACCCGTGCTTCCACGTATTGCTTCAGCGTCCCTTTCAGGCCGAGCATGAAGAACACTTCGGTCATGATGAACAGCGGGCCGATGATGAGCCCCATGATGTCGTCGGTGAAGGCCGGCTTCATGCCTTCGAACTTGTGGCCGATGAACTGCACGATCCAGCCGCCTACAAACAGCGCTGCCGCCAGCCCGACTGTGGCGCCGGCCCCCGCAAGCCCTGAGTGAAGGGCGGAGGCGAGCGCATAACAAGAGGCCAGGAAAACCAGCATCGCGAGGCCGAGCGCACGGTCCAGCACCAGATAGTACGCGGCGGCAAGCGCGATGCCGGCCACCGCCAGGTTCAAGCCGCCAATGGCAAACGGCACCAGTGCCATTACCACCGAGAAAACGATGACAGGCACGCCGACAAAATGCGTGGCGATATTGCGGCGGTCGCGGTGGTAAGCCGCGTATTGCGTGATTTGCTGCTCAAGATTGCGCATGGGCACCCTGAAGGCGGGTCGACGAAATGGCGGATTTTACCGCTCCTGCAACCGGCCAAGGCGAAATGATTCCGCACACAATGCCGAAAACCCAGCATTGGCGCGGCTTGCAGGGCAAAAATGCCCTGC
>CAYSKY010000255.1:0-5401 GCA_964431425.1 uncultured Burkholderiales bacterium | reverse complement strand
TCCCTGGTGATCCTTGCGGTCGGCTTGTGGAAGGCTCATGACCTGAAGGTCGGCGACTACGGGCAGGGCGTGCCGGAGCTGCGCCAGGAGTCGCGCTACAACCAGGACAACGCGATGATCATCAGCAAGTTCGCCATCGGGGTGAACACGCTGGGTGTGGTGGCGCAAACAAAGGGGGTGCAGGGTGCGTGCACCAACTACGACGTGATGACCACCATCGAGAAATTCGACTGGTACATGCAAAACGTCGAGGGCACGCAGTCGGTGTTATCGCTGCCGGGGCTGGCGCGCATGATGAACGCCGGCTACAACGAAGGCAACCTGCGCTGGCGCCAGCTACCGCGTGATCCGCAGGTGATCGCGCAAAGCGTCACGCCGATCAACACCGACACGGGCCTGTTGAACCCGGACTGCTCGGCGATGCAGGTGCTCATCAACACAACCGACCAGCAGGGCGAAACCATCAAGCGCCTCGTGGATGAGGTGAAGAACTTCGCCAAGGTGGGCGACAGTGACAAGCTGCAGTTCAAGCTCGCCACCGGCAACGTCGGCGTGATGGCGGCCACCAACGAGGCCGTCGACAAGGCGCGCTGGGAAATGAATTTCGCGATCTTCGGCGCATTGCTGCTGATGTGCATGGTGACGTTCCGCAGCCTGCGGGCCACGCTGTGCATCCTGCTGCCGCTGGCGCTGGTATCGGTGCTGTGCGAGGCCTTGATGCCGATGCTCGGTATCGGGCTCAAGGTGTCCACGCTGCCGGTGATCGCGCTGGGTGTGGGCGTCGGCGTGGACTACGGTATCTACCTGTATGACCGCATTGAAGTGCATCTTGAGGAAGGCCGTACGCTGACCGATGCTTTCTTTGAAGCGTTGAGCGAGCGCGGCACCGCCATGATTTTCACCGCGGTGACGATGACACTGGGCGTGGCCACCTGGGCGATGTCGGCATTGAAGTTCCAGGCCGACATGGGCATCCTGCTGGCGTTCATGTTCTTCCTGAACATGCTCGGCGCCATCTTCCTGCTGCCGTCGCTGGCGGCGTTTCTCATCAAGCCGCACAAGAAGCACTGATCCTTCAACATCACCGGGAAAAGCGCCCGCGACCCGGGCGCTTTTTCATTGGAAGAACATCATGAATCCGAATTCACAATCGCTGATTGTCGCCGGCGCCCTGTTGGCCTTTCTTGGCGTCGGTCTGGGTGCCTTTGGCGCTCATGCGCTGAAAGCACGACTGGCGCCTGACCTGCTGGCGGTCTATCAGACCGGCGTGCAGTACCACCTCTGGCATGCATTGGGCATTGTGCTCATCGGGCTGCTGGTGCAATCCCTGCCGGGGCAAAAGTTGTTGCCCATCGCGGGCTGGTTGATGGTGGCGGGCATCATTCTGTTCAGCGGCAGCCTGTACGCGCTCAGTATCAGCGGCGTGCGAGCGCTGGGGGCAATCACACCGATCGGCGGCGTTGCGTTTCTGGCGTCGTGGGCCATGGTGGCGTGGTCCGCGTGGCAGGCGCGTACCTGACAAGTCCAGGTTGGTGGGAACTGTCGATCCCCAGCATTGGCGCGGTCTGCAGGCCAAAAATGCCCGGAACGCCCCGCCAGTGCTGGACTTTTGATCCCGGATGGGGACTAGGAGCCGAATTTCACCGGGTCGCCAACCCGTACTGTGCCGGCCTTTACCGGAATCAGGTTCATGCCGAACATGACGCCATCGGGCGAGTCGCGGTAGGTTGCCAGCGTGCGCAAGGGTTCCGGCCCGCGGATCTCGCCGGTCGCCTGGTCGGTGGTGGTGACCTGGCAGCGCACACAAGGCTTGGCGGCGCGAAAGACCGCCTCGCCGACGCGAACTTCGCCCAGCCGGTCCTCTGCAAAGGCTTCGCACCCCGAGACCACGAGGTTGGGGCGAAACCGGTTCATGGGAATGGCGTTGCCGCCGTTCTGGACAATACGGGCATTGAGATCCGCCAGCGAAGCTTCCGAGGCGATCAACAACGGAAAACCGTCGGCAAAACTGACCACCTCGCCACCGGGTGAGTAATCTGCCTTGATCTTGCGTTCGCTCGATTCCGGCATGTACACCAGTTGCGCAGCGGTGCCGAGGAACGACGACAGCCAGACATCCGCCTCATCCGAGACTGCGTGGGCTGGCACATGGCTGGACCACACATGCACCATGCGCGAGGGTTGCTCAACGGGTTCGGCGTCGAAAGTCACTGCATCCACATCCGGCGCCGACAGCGTCACGCGTCCGTCTTCCAGGTCCACCCAAACAGTGGCCATCCGCGAAATCTCGCGCTGCGTAAAAAATTCGCCGTCGCTGTCCACCACCATGAACCGCCGGTCGTTAGCCAATCCGCGCGTGGTGACGGTGGCCTGTTGCGGGGAAACGGTGCCCAGCGACTTTACCGGGTAGATGTGGATGGCGGAGAGTTTGGCGGTCATGATGGCGGGATTCATTCGTGTTAACGTAGCAGTCCGCAGCCAGTATAGCTGCGCTTTCCTTGGTGCCGCAGGGTTCGCGGCCCAAGTTGTCCAACGTAGTTAAGTCTCTTCTTATGGGAGCTCTACAGCATGGTTGATCTCTGGAAAAAACTCGCCGGTGAACTGATTGATATCGTCGAATGGCTCGACGATTCGAACAACACGCTGGTGTACCGCTTCGAGCGGATGAACAACGAAATCAAGTACGGTGCCAAGCTCACCGTGCGTGAGGGTCAGATGGCGGTCTTCATCAACGAAGGCCAGATGGCGGACGTCTTCAAGCCCGGCATGTACACGCTGACCACGCAGAACCTGCCGATCCTCGCCACTCTCAAGGGCTGGAAGTACGGTTTTGAATCGCCGTTCAAGGCCGAGGTGTACTTTGTCTCGACCCGCAAATTCACCGACCTGAAGTGGGGCACGCCGGGCCCGGCCACGATGCGCGACAGCGAGTTCGGCATCGTGCGCGCGACCGCATTTGGCATCTACACGATTCGCGTGAAAGACCCCGGCATCTTCATCAAGGATATCTCCGGCACAGAAGGGCGCTTCACGACCGAGCAGATCCAGGAAAACCTGCGCGGAAAGATCGGCCTGCGTATCAAGGAAGTCATGCCCGAATTGGGCCTGTCGGTGATCGACCTTGAAGCCAAGGTCACGCAGATGGGCACCATGTTGCGCGACCGCATCGGCCCGGACTTTGAAGCGATGGGGCTGGAGCTGGTCGAAGTGCAGGTGCAGGACGTGGGCCTTCCCGAAGAAGTGGAAAAGGCCATCGACAAGCGTGGCGCCATTGCTGCCGTTGGCAACCTGCAGGCCTACACACAGTACGAAACCGCCAGCGCCATTCGCGACGCGGCCACCACACCCAACAGCGCAGCCGGTGCCGGGATGGGGCTGGGCGCGGGTCTTGCTATGGGCGCAAACATGATCAACCAGGTCGGCGGTGCCTTCGGTGGCGCCGGTGCGGCCGCTGGTGGCGGAGCGGCCATGCCGCCACCCCTGCCGACTGCTGTGGCCTTCCACGTCGCCATCAACGGCCAGCAGGCGGGGCCCTTCGACATGATGGCCCTGCAGGCGCAGGCCACCAACGGCAACCTGAAGCGCGACACGCTGGTTTGGAAGGCTGGCATGGCGCAGTGGGCGGCGGCCGGTACGGTGCCTGAACTGGGCGGCCTGTTCGCCAACGTGCCGCCGCCGATTCCGCCGGCTGCGTAACACCTCGGAGCCGCCCATGTCCTTCAATCGGGCATGGGCGCTTTCATATGACCATCATCATCCGCGCCACCGAGCCGGCCGACTACGACGCCATCCGCGAGACCATGATGCAGCCGATGGCGCAGGCCAATACGCTGCAGGTGCCGCTGACGTCCGTCGAGGTGTTCCGCAAGCGTGCCGCCGAGATTCCCGCCACCGACCATGTGCTGGTGGCGGAGCTGGACGGCCGTGTGGTGGGCAACTGCGCGCTGATCGGCTATCCCCGCCATGTGCGCCGCCGCCATGTCGTGTCGTTCGGCATCACCGTGCACGATGATTTTGCCGGGCGCGGTGTCGGGAGCGCGCTGATGCAAGCCGCGCTGGATCTCGCGGACAACTGGCTGCAGTACACCCGTATTGAACTGACAGTGTTTACCGACAACGCCAACGCCATCGCGCTGTACCGCAAGTTTGGTTTTGAAATCGAAGGCACCCACAAGCAGTACGCGTTTCGCAACGGCCGCTTCGAGGACGTGTACGCCATGGCGCGCATCAAACCCTGATCACGGCGACGTATCGGATCATGCAAAACCCCAATCCCTCGCAAACCACGCTCGACCAGATGACGGCTTCGGTGCGGGCGTTCCCCTGCAAGTCCTGCGGTGCGAAGTTGTCGTTCGCACCGGGCAGCAAGACGCTCAAGTGCCCCTACTGTGCGGCCACCAATGACATCCCCGAGTCGGATGACGTCGTCGAAGAGTTGAGCCTGGAACAATGGCTGGGAAAACTCGAAAGCGAGAGTGAGACCCACCAGCAGGAACAGATCAAATGCACCAATTGCGGCGGCGAGCAGACGCTGGCCGCCAATCTGTACGCCAGCGCCTGCACATTCTGCGGCACACCGCTGACCTCAAAGAGTTACGCGCAGCGCCTCATCAAGCCCAAGTCGCTCGTGCCCTTCAAGGTCACCAAGGTGCAGGCGCAGGACAAATGGCGGGCCTGGATCCGCGGCCTGTGGCTGGCGCCGGGCGCCCTGAAGAAATACGCGCAAAGCGACGGCGGGATGAAGGGCATTTACGTGCCCTACTGGACGTTCGATGCCCAGACCTACACGCGCTATTCCGGCCAGCGCGGTGACGACCACACCGAGAGCTACAGCACCACCAACGACAAGGGCGAGCGTGTCACGGAGACGCGCACGCGCACTGACTGGACCAGCGTGTCGGGTGAGGTATCGTTTTTTCACGATGACGTGCTGGTGCCCGGCAGCAAGAGCACCTTCGGCGGTGGTGGAAACAATACCGGTGCCGCTGAAATGCAGAAGGCGCTGGCGTCGCAGGCTGGCATGGTGGGCAATATGATCGCCGCCAAGTTCTCCAGTTCGCTGCGTACCTGGAACACCAAGGATCTCGTGCCCTACCAGGAGGAGTACATCACCGGCTTCCAGGCCGAAGCCTACCAGGTCGGCTTGAAGGCTTCGTTCGTGACTGCCAAGCAGCTGATTGACGGCAAAGTGGAACAGTTGGTGCGCGCCGACATCGGTGGCGACCACCAGCGCATCTCCTCGCTCAATACGCAGTACAGCCACCTGACCTTCAAACACATCCTGCTGCCGATGTGGGTGTCGGCGTACATCTATGGCGGCAAGACCTACCGCTTTGTCGTCAACGGCCAGACCGGCGAAGTACAGGGCGAATCACCGAAGTCCGGCTGGAAGATCTTCTTC
>CAYSKY010000254.1:0-5405 GCA_964431425.1 uncultured Burkholderiales bacterium | reverse complement strand
GGCCAAAAATGCCCGGAGAGCCGCGCCAATGCTGGTGTTTCCGGATTGAGTGCGGGCTGTGGCGGGCCGTCTTGAACAAGGCTGTCGTGATCCGGTGCCGATTTCCATTAACCTTCCCCCATGATCCAGTTCGGTTCCATGAGCATCACGCTGCTGGTCGGCGCGATGTATGGCCTGTTGTTTGCCGTGCTGCTGTGGTTTACGCGCACCAACACACTGGCCAATCGCTTTCTCGCCCTGCTGCTGGTGGCGATTGCGCTGCGCATGGTGCCGTACATCATCGGCTATGCGGGCTACTACGACGCTTATCCCTGGCTGTCGTTCATGCCGTGGAATGTGTCGCTGGCGCTCGGGCCGCTGCTGTATTTCCATGTGCATTCGTTGTCGTCGCCCGCTCTGCCGCCGCGCTTGGGCTGGCACTTCCTGCCAGTGGCAATCCAGTTCGCCTACTACGCGGTAGTGTTTGCATTCCCACTGCAGGCCAAGAACGCCTGGGACGATTTTCCGCACGCGAGCGTCATCTACCCGATCGAACTGGGCGCAACCTTCGTATCGATGGCGGCGTACTGGTGGGCTTCGCTGAAACACTACCGCGCCTATCAGGCGTGGCTGGCGGCCCATGTCAGCCAACTGGAGGAGCATCGCATAAGTTGGGTGCGCAATTTTCTGCTGGCGCTGGCCGCCACGCTGTTGCTGTGGATCGCGCTGGTGCTGTTCGACCGGCTGGTGGCCAAGCTCAACTACTTCCACCAGTTCCCGTTCTACGTCTGGCTGGGGCTGCTGGTCTATTACCTCGGTACCGAGGGGTACCGGCATGCCGCACATCGCTATCCGCCTTGGGATGTCGATCCGCAGGCCGCCGTGACTGTCACACCGAATGCGCCGTCTCCCGCCCGGCCCGGCATTGACTGGCGCGAACGCGGCGCGCGCTGGCACAACAAACTGAAGCAGGAAGAATGGTGGCGCGACCCGGAACTGTCGCTCGACAGCCTCGCCCGCAAACTGGGCACCAACACCAGTGACTTGTCGCGGGCCATCAATGAAGGACTCGGCATGAACTTCAACGAACTGGTGAACCGGCTGCGGGTGGACGCCGTTCAGTCGGCACTGCGCAGCCCTGAAGCCGGCAGCAATCTGCTCGACATCGCCTTTGCCGCCGGCTTCAGCTCCAAGGCCAGCTTCAATCGCTGCTTCAAGCTCTACACCGGCGAGACCCCGACTGCGTTTCGCGCAAGTCTCAAAGCCTGAGCCGCGTCTCAAATCATAAAAACCCTGTTGAAACAGGCGTTTTGCGACGCCCGCTGACGGCGCGACCGATACATTGGCGGCCTACTTACCCTTCGGGAGTGGCCGCATGATTCGCTTTTTGTCCCTGATTATTTTCGTATTGGCGCTGGTACAGGCCGCTCCATCCACCGGTCACCCGGCCGAAACCACCACGCTGACACCCGCTCAAGCCGCCCAGGATGTGCGGATACTCAAGCGCGCGCTGACCGAATTGCATCCGGGGCTGACCAAGTACCAGACCGAGGCCGAATGGCAGGCGGCATTGGCGCGTTTCGAGACGCGTGGCAACGCGGCCCGCAATGTGAGCGAAATGTTCCTGGCGGCGAGCGAACTGGCCGCCGCCATTCGCTGCGGGCATACGTGGACCAATGTGCTGAACCAGCAGGGCGCTATCGCAAAGAGCCTGTTGGAAAGCGCAGACAAGCTGCCGTTCACCATGACGCTGATCGAGGGCCGCTGGCTGGTGCTGGCCAGTGCCGAGCCACGTATCGAAAAGGGCGATGAAGTGCTGGCGGTCAATGGCATGGCGGACTCTGGCATGGTGAAAGCAATGTGGCCGTACCTGCGCGCGGACGGCGCCAGCGACAACAAGCGCCTCCGGCAGCTGGGCCACGACCGCTTTGATTACAGCCAGATGGACATCACCTGGCCGCTGCTGAGCCCGCCGGTGGACGGGCAATACCGCGTTGATGTCCGTCGCGGTACGGGATCGCCACAGGCCATGCAGGTCGCGTCAATGTCGCTGGCGCAACGCAAAGCCGCTCTGACGGCGCAAGGCGTGGCGCCGATGGACGAGCGTTGGTCCATGACCATCGCCGGCGACATCGCCACGCTGCGCCTGCCAACGTTTTCGTTTTACAACAGCAAGTTCGATTGGCGCAGATTCCTCGGCGAAAGTTTCGCCAACTTGAATGCGCAGCGCGTGCCCAATCTGGTGATCGACATCCGCGCCAACGAAGGCGGCGACGGTGCCATCGGTGCGGTCATTGTGTCGTACCTCTTGAAGCAGCCGTATCGTTACACCGGCAACCAGTCGGTCACAACCTATGAGCGTGTGCCTTACGCCTTGGTAAAGTATCTCGACACCTGGGACTACGGATTCTTCGATCGCACCGGCAAGGTCGTAAAAATCACCGAAGGACCGCAGGCCGGCAAGTACGATTTCACGCCGCGGGTGCTGGGCGAACGCGTCATTGAACCGGTGGCCGCGCCCTACCGTGGCCGCGTATTCCTGTTGGTGGGCGGCGAAAACAGTTCGGCGTCGTTCCAGTTTGCGCGCCTAGCCCAACAGGGACGCGTGGCCACGCTGGTGGGGCAGTCCACGGGCGGCAACCTGCGGGGGTTGTCTGGTGGTGAACTTACCTGGGTGACGTTGCCCAACTCGGGCGTGGCGGTGGATATTCCGCTGGTGGCCTCGCAGTACCAGTTCGATACACCCGACGCCAGCGTGTTGCCGGACGTGCGGGTCGCGCGCAGTTTCGAGAGGCAGAAAGCAGGGCGTGACGAGGAAATGGAGGCTGTAAGGGAAATCCTGAAGAAGGGATGAGCGCCGGCCGATTCGGTATCGCATTCCGCCACTACGCGGCGCGCCATCTGACACCACGGGGCAAATTGCGTGACAGGCGAAATGATCGGCCTAGACTTTTCATGTTCCGGTGACGCGCATGTCGCGCGCCCACTCTCTGCACGGAAGGTTGCCCACGATGAAACATCTCCTGTTCCTGATGTTCGCCTTGCTTTCCGGCTGTGTCGCCATTCCGGCCATGCCGGGCATTGACGACGACAAGGCCGCCCGCATCGTGACGCTGGCCGAAGCCGGCAACGCCGAGGCGCAGTATCACGTCGGCATGTTCTACAACAACGGGGTGGCCGGCATGACGCGCGATCCGCGCCGCGCCTTTGCGTGGTTCCAGAAGGCGGCGGCGGGTGGCGACCCGCTGGGTGCCTACAAGGTCGGTTGCTATTACGCCGGCCAGTTCCCCGGCGCGGTGGAGACCAACGAAGACCAGGCGCTGGCGATGAAGCTGGTGGCAGCCGAGGCCGGCTACTCGCTGGCGCAAAGCGACGTGGCCAATCTTTATTACAACCGGCAGAACTATTCCGAGGCGGTGCGCTGGTGGAAGCGCGCCACGGATCAGGGAATGACAGGCGCGCATTACGCGCTGCATACGATCTATCACAAGGGCACCGGCGGCCTGAAGGACCCGAAGCTGGCCTATATCCACTACCGGCTCGCTTACAAGAACGGCCAGGGAGACCTGCCGCCCGAGGCAAAAACCATCCTCGGCTACCTCGCCGAAAAATTGTCTGCGGAAGAACGTGCTGCGGCCGACGCCGAGATCGCCGCGTTCGTCGCCAAGCCGACCAAACTGACCATCGCGGCGCTGGGTGCGAGAAAACGCGTCGATGCGCTGCTCGCACCCGCCAGGAGCCAGAAAGGTACCGCACCGGCAACGGTGGCGGCGTCCGGGCTGATCTGAGAGATGACCTCGTTCAACTTCTTCCTGCGCCTGGCTGCAGTCAGTGCGGCGCTGGCGGTGGCGGCTTGTGTACCGCTGCTGCCGCACACCGACTACATGCCGCAGATGGCTGGCGGCACCGTTCTGAAGGACCGCTGCTGGGGATTCCCAAGCGTGGAGTACATCGGCCGCGACATCACGCTCACCAGCCGTGTGATCCGCTGGCCGTCCGACCAATTGCGTCTGGAGGTTATGTTTGATATTCCCGAGGGCTTTACGGTGACCCCGCGTTCCGAACTGGTGTCGGTCGCCGCGGGCGAACGTGGCCGTCGCGACATCGCCATCGAGGGCATCAGCCGCAACGGCAACCCAGCACTGCCAATGGCACCGGCGGGGAACATGGTGGGCTACAACCTTAATATCGGCGGCGTCCGCTCACCCGGGCACTTCTGGCTCTATGTGCCGTTGAAAGGTGTGGACACCGGCGACTTCACGGTGGCGCTACCGCCGCTGGAGGTGAATGGCTCGGTGGCGGTGATTCCGCCGATGCACTTCAGCAAGGCTTTACGGCTGCAGGTGGCGGCGCCGTTGCAGTGTTGAGCCGCCGGGGCGCATTGACCTACTTTTTCTGGCCGGTCTTCCAGCCCATGACGGTCCCTGCGCACAAGAAACCGAGCAAAGCAATAAACAGTGACGCCAGAACCAGATACATGAGCATCGCCATTGCGGAATCCGGGCGGGGAAAGACCGAGAAGGCGCCGATGGTGATGACCAACAGCAGCACCAGGGCGACAAGATCTGGCCGCGCGTTTTCCGGCCGGCGACCGAACTTGGAACGGACCAAGGCGCCGGCAAGGAAAGACCCGAACAACAGGCCAACCATGATCGAAATGGCTGAGACTTCACCCACCATCAGCGCGGCGTGGGCGTTCGGCGTGACAGAAAGCAGGCACGCAATCAGCGTTGCCCGGTGGATCCTCATTGTTTGCGGCAGTCGATTGAATGGCACAGGCGTTTGAAAGTCGCTACCTTTCGTTCCGGAAGGTTGCATGGTAAAAGTTGTTCAATTCGACGTCGGTTTGCGCGCTTTTTGCGGCCTCGGCCGGCCCAGGTACTTTGGCCACCCATGTTGTCGATTATTGCGCAACGCGTGCTTTCACGCTGTGCCGGCCTGGCCGTGCCGGTATCGAGGATGATCCGGCGGCGCGTACTTAGTCTACGAAGTCCCATGCGATGCTGATCGACTGTGCGCGTCTTGTCATCGTCAATCGTGGCCGGGCCCCGCCAAACCGTGTCTCGTCTGCGCACACTGGCGGGAGGCGGATGCGACCGCTACATTGCCATCCTGCCCGCCATCCGGAGGGGCAATGCACCGCGATCTTCCACGCCACGCTGGTATTGTTACGCCATGACCAACTCCCAAGCGACTCCCGAACCCACCGGCCTGCGACGCATCTTCCAATGGCGCCGTTCCAAGGTGGTGCTGGCGATATGCGGCGTGATCATTCTGCTGTTCTCCATCAGCTGGCAGGCACCTTACGCCTTCCTGTTCGGGCGGGTGTTGTTCACCGGTTTCTGCATGTTGTTTATGTTCGGCCTGTTCGAGGCCTGGCCGCGACGGTTGCCTTCCTGGATGGCGCGCTGGGTATTGCAAGTGGC
>CAYSKY010000253.1:0-5413 GCA_964431425.1 uncultured Burkholderiales bacterium | reverse complement strand
GGTTGGGGGTTCGAGGCCCTCCTGGCCTGCCAGATACTGTAGTACTAACCCGGTGCATCGGTTGTTTTGCCTGCCGCTGCCCCAAGGTAAAGCCGGATGAAAGACAAAATTCAAATCACCCTCGCTGTGCTGCTCGCAATTGCCGGGCTTGCCGCGTTTTATTGGCTTTCAGACAAGCCGATGATCGCGCGCGTGGGGGCTCTGTTTGCCGGATTCATCCTCGCGGGCGTGGTTGGTTGGTTCACGGCGCCGGGTCAGGAATTTGTCCAGTACGCCAGGGAGTCGATTGAGGAGACCAAGAAGGTTGTATGGCCGTCCCGCAAGGAAACCATGCAATCCACCGGGGTCATCTTTGCGTTCGTATTTGTGATGGCAATGTTTTTGTGGGTTGTCGATTGGGGCCTGACCATGGTCCTGACGAAATTTCTCGGTCATGGGGCGTAAATGACGATGCGCTGGTACGTTGTTCACGCTTATTCCGGACAGGAAAAGAGCATTCAGGCCGCCTTGATTGAACGGATCAGGCGCTCCGGCATGGCCGACAAGTTTGGTGAGGTGCTCGTGCCGACGGAAGAAGTTGTCGAAATGAAGAGTGGCGCCAAGTCGCTTTCAGAGCGGCGCTTTTTTCCGGGCTACATCCTCGTTCAAATGGAAATGACGGATGAAACGTGGCACTTGGTCAAGAGTACCCCCAAGGTCACCGGTTTTATCGGCGGCACTGCAAACAAGCCGACGCCGATATCCCAGAAGGAAGTCGACAATATCCTCAATCAGGTGAAAGAGGGCGTTGAGAAGCCGAAGCCGAAGGTGCTGTTTGAGGTTGGTGAGAACGTTCGCGTCAAGGATGGTCCGTTCACTGACTTCAACGGCACCGTTGAGGAAGTGAACTACGACAAGTCGAAGATTCGTGTGTCCGTCCTGATTTTCGGCCGTCCCACGCCGGTGGAACTGGATTTCGGTCAGGTCGAAAAGCAATAGGTGTCGGGCGACGGGTTGCAACCCACCGTCGTCATTTCAAGCAAGGGTTGCGAAATAGCGGGGAGGGTGCCGTAAAGCCGGCGCCCGTTAATACCCAAGGAGAAAAACATGGCAAAGAAAGTCGTCGGCTATATCAAGCTGCAAGTGCCGGCTGGAAAGGCGAATCCTTCGCCGCCAATCGGTCCCGCTTTGGGTCAGCGCGGTTTGAACATCATGGAGTTCTGCAAGGCGTTCAACGCCCAGACGCAGAAACTGGAGCCGGGCCTGCCGATTCCAGTGGTGATTACCGCATTTGCGGACAAGTCATTCACCTTCATCATGAAGACGCCTCCAGCGTCGATCCTGATCAAAAAGGCCGCGAAAGTCGAGAAGGGTAGCAAAGTGCCCCATACCGACAAAGTGGGCAAGCTGAGCCGCGCTCAAGCGGAAGAAATTGCGAAAACCAAGATGCCGGACCTGACGGCTGCTGATCTTGATGCTGCAGTGCGTACGATCGCAGGCAGCGCGCGTTCGATGGGTATTGATGTGGAAGGGGTGCGCTAATGGCTACCGTAACCAAGCGTCAAAAGGCGCTCGCCGGAATCGTCGATCGCAACAAGAATTACGCTGTCACTGAAGCGCTGGAGCTGGTCAAAAAGACCGCCACTGCCAAGTTTGACGAGTCTGTCGACGTTGCCATCAATCTGGGTATTGATGCCAAGAAATCTGACCAGGCCGTTCGTGGCTCGGTTGTCCTGCCGCGTGGCACGGGCAAGAGCGTCCGTGTTGCGGTATTTGCGCAAGGTGCCAATGCCGAAAAGGCGAAGGCTGCCGGTGCTGATATCGTCGGCTTCGAGGATCTCGCCGAAAAGATCAAGGGCGGCTTCATGGATTTTGATGTGGTCATCGCCACGCCGGATGCCATGAAAGTGGTCGGCGCGCTCGGCCAGGTGCTGGGTCCGCGTGGCCTGATGCCTAACCCGAAGGTCGGTACCGTGACTCCCAACGTTGAACAGGGTGTCAAGAACGCCAAGGCCGGCCAAGTTCAGTATCGCGCCGACAAGGCGGGTATTGTCCAGTGCACCATCGGTCGTGCATCTTTCCCGATTGAAGCGCTGAACGAGAACCTGAATGCACTCGTCGCTGCGGTCAATAAAGCCAAGCCTGCCTCGTCAAAAGGGATTTACCTGAGAAAAGTCTCGGTGTCTTCGACGATGGGTGTGGGTGTGCGGGTTGAGACGTCGGCTTTTGCGGCGAACGCGCAGCAACAACAATAGTTTTGAATTAGGTCCCGTGTCGCTACGGCGACATGGGCAGTTCTTTGGGCCTGACGTCCGGTTCGCCGGGTGCCAGGGTTGTCAAAGACCGTAGGAACCGAAGGCGTGGCATATTCCGCCAACGGTTTAATCAGCGATTTGCTGTCCTACGCAGATGGCGGTCCCAGCCAAGATATCGAAGCGCTCGCGTGCAAACACGGGCGTCGGTCTCCGAAGCAAGGTCGCTGTGGGTGTGGTGGTGCCGAAGGGTGCTTCCATTCATCAACGTAAAGGAGATCAAACGTGAGTTTGAATCTGGAAGGCAAGAAAGAAGTAGTCGCTGATGTCATCGCCAATGTGGCGAAGGCTCAGACGATGGTGCTCGCAGAGTATCGGGGAACCAGCGTCGGCGAATTGACCAAGCTGCGCAGCGATGCGCGGGCTAAAGGCGTCTACATGCGCGTTCTCAAGAACACGCTGGCAAGACGCGCTGTTGCAGGCACGCCTTTTGAGGTGGCCTCCGACAAGATGGTCGGTCCGCTGATTTACAGTTTCTCGGAAGACGCGGTTGCCGCTGCCAAGGTCGTCAGTGACTTTGCAAAGGGCAAGGAAAAGTTTGTCATCACTGCAGGCGCGTTCGGCGGCAAGGTGCTGGACAAGGCGGGCGTGCAAACGTTGGCCAACATCCCCAGCAAGGAAGTCCTGTTGTCGCAACTTCTCGGTCTCATGCAAAGCCCGGTGTCGCGCATGGCGCGCGTTCTGGCGGCGCTGGCAGAGAAGCGTGCAGAAGGTGCCGCAGCCTGATTGGCGCGCAACTTTCCAACGCAAACCGATACTCAATAAATTCAACTTTTTAGATAGGAATATTCATCATGGCATTCGATAAAGACGCATTCCTGGCCTCCCTCGACGCGATGTCGGTCATGGAACTCAACGACCTCGTGAAGGCGATTGAAGAGAAGTTTGGTGTTTCCGCCGCTGCAATGGCTGCTCCGGCTGCCGCCGGTGGTGGTGCCGCAGCACCGGCCGCCGAAGAGAAGACCGAATTCAACGTCATGCTGATGGAAATCGGCGCGAACAAGATCAACGTTATCAAGGCGGTTCGCGAAATCACCGGTCTGGGTCTGGCAGAAGCCAAGGCTTTGGTTGAAGGTGCCCCGAAGGCGGTCAAGGAAGGCGTCAACAAGGCTGACGCCGACGCTATCGCCAAGAAGCTGACGGAAGCTGGCGCCAAGGCAGAACTGAAGTAATTTTCGTCGGGCAAACGCCCGGCGGACAGGCTGTAAATGAAATCGCTCCCGCACGGGTTTTCCCGCTGCGGGAGTTGGTTTCTTGAGGATTTGGAAGTATTGAGGTCCAGTATCGACGCGGGGTCCAGGGCAAAAATGGCTGGAAAGCCGCGCCAGTACTAGAGCTTGATATTGAATTGCCGGCCAGTGGCCAAAGCAAAGCGCGCAGTGGTTTGATGTCTTCGCGATTTGCTTTGTCTTCTGAAACGACTGCAGAAGACTAAGTTTGGTCGGGCAACCTCCCGGTTGCTGTCAGCCATAGAAGGGTAGCGGCCCTTCGCCACACTTGACGTTGCCAGTGGACCGGTAACGCCAGTCGAAGAACATTGACGCAGACGTCAGTTTGCGAACATTCCTTCAACGTTCGGAGAAAAGCATGTCCCAAGCCGTAACTTCCAGCTACACCTTTACCGAGAAAAAACGCATCCGCAAGAGCTTTGCGAAGCGTGCGAGCGTCCTCGATGTCCCATTTCTTCTGGCAACGCAGCTGAATTCCTATGCTGAGTTTCTGCAAGCCGAGGTGGCGCCAGCCACCCGCAAGAACCAGGGCCTGCAATCGGCTTTCACATCGGTTTTCCCGATCGTAAGCCACAACCAGTTTGCACGCCTTGAGTTCGTCAGCTACCAACTCGGCCAGCCGCCGTTTGACGTGCTGGAATGCCAGCAGCGCGGATTGACCTACGCGTCGCCTCTGCGCGCGAAGGTTCGCCTCGTGATCATGGATCGCGAAGCCTCCAAGCCGACCGTCAAGGAATTGAAGGAGCAGGAAGTCTACATGGGCGAAATTCCGCTCATGACGGCCAACGGTTCGTTTGTGATCAACGGTACTGAGCGGGTCATCGTCTCGCAGCTGCACCGGTCACCCGGCGTGTTCTTCGAACACGACCGCGGCAAGACCCACTCGTCCGGAAAGCTGCTTTTCTCTGCACGCGTCATTCCCTACCGCGGTTCGTGGCTGGACTTTGAATTTGATCCGAAGGACTACCTCTATTTCCGTGTTGACCGTCGCCGCAAGATGCCGGTCACGATCCTGCTGAAGGCCCTCGGTTACTCCCCCGACCAGATACTGCGCGAATTTTTCGTGTTTGATGAATTCCACATCTCCAAAAAGGGCGAGATCGAGCTGGAACTGGTCGCCGATCGCTTGAAAGGCGAAATCGCCAAGTTCGATATTCTTTCGAAAGAAGGCAAAGTCATTGTCCAGAAGGATAAGCGCATTACCGCCAAGCATATTCGCGACATGGAAGCCGCGAAGATGAAGCGCCTGACGGTCAATGACGAGTATCTGATCGGCCGGGTGCTGGCGACCAATATCATCAACACCGAGACCGGTGAAGTCGTAGCCAACGCCAACGAGGAACTTACGGAAGTCTCGTTGCGCAAGCTGATTGACGCCGGCGTGCAGGCCATCTACACGATTTACACCAACGATCTCGACCAGGGTGGCTACATTTCGTCGACGCTGCGTATCGACGAAACCGTGGATGCGCTCAATGCAAAGGTCGCTATCTACCGCATGATGCGGCCCGGCGAGCCGCCGACTGAAGATGCGGTGAATGCCCTGTTCAACGGCCTGTTCTTCTCCGAAGAGCGCTATGACCTGTCCGCGGTGGGTCGCATGAAATTCAACCGTCGAGTCGGTCGCGAAGAACTGACCGGCGCCATGACCCTGTCGACTGAAGACATCGTCGCGGTCATCAAGATTCTCGTCGAACTGCGGAATGGCCGCGGCGAGATTGACGATATCGATCATCTGGGCAATCGCCGCGTGCGGTCAGTCGGTGAACTGGCGGAAAACCAGTTCCGTTCCGGTCTGGTACGCGTCGAACGTGCGGTTCGTGAGCGGCTATCGCAAGCTGAAAGCGAAAACCTGATGCCGCATGACCTGATCAATGCCAAGCCGGTTTCGGC
>CAYSKY010000252.1:5129-5420 GCA_964431425.1 uncultured Burkholderiales bacterium | reverse complement strand
AAGCAATTCGAGTCCTCCGGGGAAATGCACGTCCCAACGTACCTTTTGCAATTCAAGTTCATCTATTCGCCGACGAACTCCGACGTGCTGGCGGGAAGCCAAACTGCTGGTCCATCAACTTCAGGCCCGATTGAAGATATCCTGAGTATGGTTCGAGAGATGAAGATAAGAAATCGCGTCGAGATGAAGGGCAAGTTTGCCGCCCCACCCTACTGGTAATAAATTCAATGCACATCCCCGCCCTGCTCCAGTTCCTCAAAGAACTCTCCGAAAACAACAACCGTCCCTGGT
>CAYSKY010000252.1:0-5119 GCA_964431425.1 uncultured Burkholderiales bacterium | reverse complement strand
GAACTACGACATCCTGCGCGAGGAGTTCACCGAACTGGTGGCGGACATCATCCAGCGCGTCGCCAAATTCGACGAGCGCATCGAACATGTGGACCCGAAGAAGTCGCTGTTTCGCATTTATCGCGATGTGCGCTTCTCGCATAACAAGGAGCCCTACAAGACGCAGTTCTCAGCCATGATCGGCGAGAAGAAAGATCACAAGTCAGTGCCGGGGTATTACTTCCAGATCAACCACGAAGGGGTGCTCGGCATGGGCGGCGGCGTGTATATGCCCGAGCCCGATACGCTGAACAAGATCCGCCACATGGTGCTGGCCCACCCTGCCGATGTGACCAAGCTGTTGAAGAACAAGCGCTTCCAGGCCACCTACGGCGGGCTGTCGGAGGAAGACCGCATGATGCGCGCGCCCAAGGGCTACCAGCACCTGCCGCTGGACCATCCGATGCTCGACATCATCAAGAATCGGCACTTTTTCAGCTTCCTCGAGATCGATCTGAAAAAACACAAGTCAAAGGATCTGGCCAAGGAAATCTCGGGCAAGTTTGAAGACCTTTATCCGCTGATCCAGTGGCTGCGCGTGGTGCTGGCGCAATAGGCCGGCGCTTCATTTCCATCTTGTCTGGAGGTCATATGAAGGTTTCCCGCCTGCTAACCGTAGCCCTGGCTTCAATCTCTACGGTGGCCATTGCCGCTCCCGGCTTCGTGCGCATTTCCCATGTCTCCACCGTGGGCGGCAAAACGCAGTCGCCCATGAACATCATCGCGGCCGTGGGCGAAACCAGCACCATGACCATTCGCGGTGATGCCTCGCGGCCGGAAGTGCTGCTGACGCTCAAGCCCGTGCTGGCTGCGGACGACACGGTCACCCTGGAAACTGCGGTGGCCGTGAATCGTATGCTCGACACCCCCGCACCGAACTTCGATCGGCGCGAGGTTCAGGTGACGTTGCGCTCCAAACTGGGCGAACCGGCCTCCATCGAAACAGCGGGCGGCGTAACCTACCAGTGGATCGCCAACACCATCACCGACGAGGAAGCACGGGCGATGCGACAGGCCATCGTCAAAAAATGAAACTCAAGCACTGGCGCGGCTTTCCAGCCATTTTTGCCCGGAGAGGCCCGCCAATGCTGGGGTTTGGCCTGTTGTTGCTGGCCAACTTGGCAGGGAACTCAGAAGCACAATCACGCGGTAACGTCCTGCACGTGACCACCACCGCTGCCTACGGCCAGGAAGCGCTGCAGTTCAACGAGTGGGACGTAAAGCCGGGCGAGACGTTCCAGTTCGCCATCCGCGCGGGTGAACCGGTCGAAATGAAATGCCGCCTGAGCGTGGCCAACAGCATCACCGCCGCACTGACCTGCGACTATCGGGCCCATGCCACGGCGCCGTGGAAAAAGGCTTTTGCGACGGAGCCGGCGCTGGGAAAATGCAAGGACGCCGTGTTCGAGGCAGGCCCCGCGCGCCGGGTCTCGTTGGCGGTGTGCATTACCCCAGGCGCCGGCATCAGGCCGCCCCTTGCGAGTTAACCGAATGTATCGCCCCAAGCTCAGCCATTCAGCCCGCCCCGCCACCTTCACCGTCGACGCCTTTGACGAAACCGGGACGGTGGTACCCACGCCCATCGCCGGCGAACACCCGCTGACGATATACGTCGACAAACGCGAGATCCTCACCATCATGACGCTCGGCGCCGCGCCCGAGGCGCTGGTGATCGGCTACCTGCGCAACCAGCGCCTGCTGGATTCGATCGATGACATCGTCGCGGTGCAGGTGGACTGGGAGGTAAACGCCTGCTCGGTGGTCACGCGCAGCGGCCTGAAAAATCTCGACGAGAAAATGGCCAAGCGCACCAAGACCACCGGATGCGGCGAAGGCACGGTGTTCGGCGACCTGATGGCCGACCTGGAAAACGTGCGGCTGCCCAAGGAAGCGCGTCTCGACGAAGGCACCCTGTACCGCCTGCTCAATAACGTCAGGCTGCATGAATCCATCTACAAGCAGGCCGGCGCCGTGCATGGCTGCGCGTTGGCGAAGGGTTCGGAGATTCTCACCTTCGTGGAAGACGTGGGCCGCCACAATGCGGTTGATGCCATCGCCGGCTGGATGTGGCTGGAAGGTGTGGATGGCAGCGACAAGGTGTTCTACACGACCGGCCGCCTCACCTCCGAGATGGTCATCAAGGCCGCGCAGATGGGCATTCCGTTCCTGGTTTCGCGCTCCGGCCTGACCCAGATGGGCTACGAGATCGCGCAGAAAACCGGCATCACCATGATCGGGCGTGCGGTGAACAAGCATTACCTGTTGTTCACGGGCGCCGAACGATTGCTGCGGAGTGCAACATGAGCAGTCGCCCCGGAATCACCGGCCTGATCCTCGCCGGCGGACGCGGCTCACGCATGGGCAGCGTGGACAAAGGTCTGCAGCTGTTTCGCGGCAAACCGATGATCGGCCATGTGCTGGAGCGCTTCGCGCCGCAGGTCGACGAGGTGCTGATCAACGCCAATCGCAGCCATGAACAGTACGCCGCATTCGGGCACCGGGTCATCGCCGATGCCATCGATGGTTTTGCCGGGCCACTTGCGGGCCTGCATACCGGCATGGCCAATGCGACCAATCCGCTGATCGTCACCGCGCCCTGCGATTCACCCTTTCTGCCGGTCGATCTGGTTTCCCGTCTGCTGGCGGGCATGCAGCAGGCCGGTGCCGATCTGGCCGTGGCCAAAACCTTTGACCAGCCGCACCCGGTGTTCTGCCTGACGCGTACCGATCTGGCCTCGCACCTGCATGAATTTCTCGCCAGCGGCCAGCGCAAGATCGACAAGTGGTATGCCTCACTCAAGGTCGTTGAAGTGCCGTTCGACGACGAGGAAGCCGCGTTCTCCAACATCAACACGCTGGACGAGCTCAAGTCGCTTGAACAGCCCGGCTGAGGCGTACCGTGCCCGGACGACGCAATGTGCGCAAACTCGCGCTGCGGCCGGCGCTGCCGCGACGCGGCATCGTGTGGATTCCGCCATTCCCCGCCGACGCTCCGGTCGATGCATTCCGACGTGACCATGACCCGCTTCATGCCAACCTGCCGGCCCATGTCTGGCTGGTGTTCCCGTTTGCCACCAACCTGACGTCCGTCCAGATTGCGGCGCACGCACGCCGCGTGGTCGCCAACTGGCCGGCCATGTCTGCCACCTTGCGCGACGTGGAAAGCATCCTCGACGAGTTTGTCATCCTGATGGTGCGCGAACGCAGCGATTCCCTGGTGGCGCTGCATGACAAGCTCTACCAGGGTGTGCTAAAGCCATTCCTGAGACCGGAGCTGACCTACACTCCGCATGTCACCCTGGGGCGCGTCGCCGGCCACCGGAGCGGCGCGGACTTTGCGCAGGTCATGGACGACGCCACCCGCCGCATTCGCGGCGAATGGCGCTGCATGTTGCGTGAATTGCACGTCGTGACCCTGCATCCGGACGGTAAAATCAGCATCGACAAATCTGTTCCGCTCAACTTTGCCTGACCTGAAAACATGACCAAACCGCTTTCCATCGCCGAAGCCTCCTGTGCGGACGATTACGATCCGAATTCCATGCCGGTCGCCAAGGCACGCGAGTTCATTCATACCTTTCTCTCACCGGTTGCCGGTGTGGCGCGCGTACCGATCCGCGACACGCTGGGCCGCGTGCTGGCCGAGGATATCGTGTCCCCGGTCAATGTGCCCGCGCACATCAACTCGGCCATGGACGGCTGGGCGCTGCGTGTCGAGGATCTTGCAGCAGACCCCAATGCCGTACTGGCCGAAGTCGGTTCCAGTTTCGCCGGTGTGCCGTACGGCAAGACGGTCGGAGCAGGAGAATGCGTGCGTATCTTCACCGGTGGCGTGGTGCCGGACGGCTGCGATAGCGTGGTGATGCAAGAGCGCGCCACAGCGAGCGGCAAGTCCATCCAGTTTGCACCGGGCGTCAAGAAGGGCCAGAACGTGCGATATGCCGGCGAGGACCTGAAGGCCGGCGCGGTGGCGCTGCCCCGCGGCCGCCAGGTGCGCCCCGCCGAACTGGGATTGCTGGCCTCGCTGGGAGTGGGCGAAGCAGGCGTCTATCGACCGCTGCGGGTGGTGTTCTTTTCCACCGGCGACGAACTGGTTTCGATCGGCTCGCCGCTGGCAGAGGGTCAAATCTACGACAGCAACCGCTACACCCTGCACGGCATGCTGACCCGCATGGGCTGCGAGATCATCGACATGGGCGTGGTGCGCGACGATCCGGCGCTGCTGGAACAAGCCTTTCGGGACGCCAGCGAAATCGGCGATGTGGTGATCACCTCCGGCGGTGTTTCCGTGGGCGAAGCCGACTTTGTGAAGCAGTTGCTGCAAAAGCTCGGCGAGGTGGTGTTCTGGAAGATCGCCATGAAGCCCGGCCGCCCGCTGGCGTACGGCAAGATCGGCAAGGCCCACTTCTTTGGTTTGCCCGGCAATCCGGTGTCGGTCATGGTGACGTTTTACCAGTTCGTGCGCGATGCCCTGATGATCCTGCAGGGCGTAAACCCACTGCCGGTACAGCCACTGTTGAAAGCGGTGTGTACCTCAGCCATCAAGAAAGCGCCCGGCCGCACCGAGTTCCAGCGCGGTGTGCTGTATCTCGACGAAGGTATTTTCAAAGTGCACACCACCGGCGAACAGGGCTCGGGGATCCTGAAGTCCATGTCCGATGCCAATTGCTTCATCATGCTGCACGATCACGTGGGCAATGTGGATGCCGGCTCCATCGTGGACGTGCAGGTACTCGAAGGCGTCATCTGACGGGGGCAATCCATGCATCGCCGCAAGTTCATTGAGATTTGCGTCGCCGGTCCGGCGGCGCCTGCCTGCCTGGCCGCCTCTGCACACGCGGCCGACATTAAACAGGCTGCAGCGGCATCTACGGCTGCCGGCACACCGGTCGAGCATCGCTACGATCGCGTGAAGCTGGTGGACAAGGATGGCAAGGCCATCAAGGCTTCTTCTCTCAAGCAGAACCATAGCTACGTCTTCCACTACCCGTATGCGTCAACGCCCTGCTTTTTGCTCAACCTCGACGCACCGGCCGCCGCCAAAGTACCGCTGCGAACTGAAACCGGCACGGCCTATGAC
>CAYSKY010000251.1:0-5437 GCA_964431425.1 uncultured Burkholderiales bacterium | reverse complement strand
CCCGTCGCTCTTCGCTACTCGCTACTCGCTACTCGCTCCTCGCTCCTCGCTATTCGCTATTCGCTATTCGCTATTCGCTATTCGCTATTCGCTATTCGCCAGTCCCAGCTGCCGCAGCACGGCCCCGTGCAGGGGGGCGCCTGGCCTGGCGAGGGCGCCGGTGAGGATGTCGATGTGGTACTTGTCGACCTTCACCTCCGGGTAGCTCT
The DNA here is from genome assembly GCA_964431425.1 of uncultured Burkholderiales bacterium. Taxonomy (GTDB): domain Bacteria; phylum Pseudomonadota; class Gammaproteobacteria; order Burkholderiales; family Usitatibacteraceae; genus UKL13-2. The sequence goes on along the minus strand of CAYSKY010000251.1, from coordinate 5,228 downwards.
TCGCCATCGCCGCGACGCGCTCGTCCCAGTACGGCATGGTGATGGCGATGCCGTTGGACTTGGTACACGAGGTCACGTGCTTCTTGCTGCGCGTTTTCGCAAGCTCGAAGGCGTACTTCATGATGCGATCCACGCCGCGCCGCGTGAAGATGGTCTGCTGCATCACCATCTCGTGCTCCGTGCCGCCATACATACGCCCACCGATGGAGGAGTACTCACCCTCGTTGTTCTCGCGCACCACCCAGAAATCGATATCGCCGGGTTTGCGGCCGGCCAGCGGCGACGGCACACCCGGCATCAGGCGCACCGGGCGCACGTTGGCGTACAGCTGGAACTCGCGGCGGATGGGAATCAGCAGGCCCCACAGCGACACGTGATCCGGCACCGTCGGAAAACCAACCGCACCAAGGTAAATGGCATCGTGGTGGCGGATCTGCGAGAGTCCGTCCTCGGGCATCATGCTGCCGTGCTGGAGGTAGTGATCGCAGCTCCAGGGTTTTTCATCCCAGGTGAGCTGTATACCGAATTTGCGGCCTGCAGCTTCCAGTACACGCATGCCTTCCGGCAATACTTCCTTTCCAATGCCGTCTCCGGCGACGACAGCAATCTTGTGTGTGGCCATATCAATCTCTCCTCAATGAAACTCTATTACTGGCGCGGCTTCCCGGGCATTTTCAGCCTGTGAGCCGCCTCTATGCTTGTTCTATGCTTGCTTGTGCTTCGAAGTTGAGCGCGTTCAACGGAAGAACGCCAGCATCTCCCCCAGCAGCTCTCCCGGTACCTCTTCCGGAATGTAATGCCCGCAAGGCAGGGCGCGGCCGACAACATCGTCAGCCACGCGACTCCAATCCTCAACGGGTTTGAAGCAGCGCTGCACGACGCCAAATTCACCCCACAGCACATTCACCGGGCAACTGATCTTGCGACCTGCGGCACGGTCCGCCCGGTCGTGGTCCAGATCAATGGAAGCGGCGGCGCGGTAGTCCTCGCACATGCCATGCATGGTGGCCGGATCGCTCACGGCCGCCAGATAGGCCGCATAGGTCTCATCGGTGAATGGCGTGAGGCCGGCGTGGCCCCAGCCGATTTTTTTCTTCAGGTAGACCTCGGGGTTGCCCGCCACCATGGTTTCGGGGAATGGCGTGGGCTGGATCAGCCAGAACCACCACCAGTAGGCGCGGGCGAATTCCATCGAGGTCTGCTCGTACATCGCCAGCGTCGGCGAGATGTCGAGCAGCATGAGTTTCTTGACGGCGTGTGGGTGGTCCACCGCCAGCCGGTGCGAGACCCGTCCACCCCGGTCGTGGCCACACAGATAGAACGCTTCGTGACCCAGTTGCCGCATCACCTCGACCTGGTCGCGCGCCATCTCTCTTTTGCTGTAATTGGAATGGTCGGCCAGCCCCACCGGCTTGTCGCTGGCCCCGTAGCCGCGCAGGTCGGTGAGCACTACCGTAAAGAACTGCGCCAGCTGCGGCGCCACGCGATGCCAGATCAGGTGAGTCTGCGGATAGCCATGCAGCAGCAACAAGGGCGGGCCGCTTCCGCCCACCAGCGTATGAATGCCGACTCCGTTGGCGGTGATTCGTTGCGATTGAAAGCCCGGGAACATGGCCACGTTATAGCCCAATCGCGGGTGAACAGGGTTGACTGCAGGCAACAGGCATTGTTACTGCGGGCGAGGATTACAGCAGCTCGCGCAGCGTTGTCTTCAGCACCTTACCGTAGTTGTTCTTCGGCAATGATTCGACAAAGCGGTATTCCTTCGGCCGCTTGAAACGCGCCACGTGCTCGAGGCAAACGCGATCCAGGTCCGCCGCGTCGGCCGCAGCGCCCTGCCGCATCACCACGAACGCCACCACCGACTCGCCCCATTCCGGGTCCGGTTTGCCGATCACAGCCGCTTCCAGCACGCCGGGATGTTTCAGCAGCACTTCCTCGATCTCGCGCGGGTAGATGTTGGAGCCACCCGAGATGACCAGTTCCTTGCTGCGCGCTTTCAGCGTCACGAAGCCGTCTTCATCCATGACCGCGAGGTCGCCGGTCCACAGCCAGCCGTCGCGCAGGGAGTGCGCCGTGGCTTCGGGATTTTTCCAGTAGCCCAGCATCACGGTATCGCCGCGCACACAAATCTCACCCAGTTCATTGGGCGCCACCGCCCTGCCCTGTTCGTCGCGCAACTCCACCTCCACGCCGCTTTGGGCCTGACCAACCGAAGCGAGGCGCGACTCGAAATTCGGGTGACCGGTGTCGGTGTGATGGATTTTGGAGAGCGCCGTGATCGTCATGGGCGATTCCCCCTGCCCGTAAATCTCCACGAACTTGTTGCCGAACACCCCGATGGCGCGCTTGAGATCGGACACGTACATCGGCCCACCGCCGTACACGATGGTCTTGAGGTTACGGGTGTCACCACCGTTCAGCTCGACATACTCGGTAAGGCGCTTCACCATGGTCGGCGCGGCAAACATGGTCATGCCGGGGTGCCTCTCCAACAGCCCGACAATCTCCGCCGGATCAAACCCGCCGGAGGCCGGGAAAACCTGCGATGCGCCACGCAGGATGTGCGCAAAGTTGTAAAGACCGGACCCATGCGAGACCGGCGCCGCGTGCAGGATGCAGTCGCCCACATCAATGCTGTCCACGCTGGTGAAATAGTTGAACGTCATGGCCTGCAGGTTGCGATGGGAGAGCATGGCCCCCTTGGGCTTGCCGGTGGTACCGCTGGTATAAAACAACCAGACCAGATCGTCCGGATTCCTCGCCACCGGCGGTTTCACGGCTGCAACCGCCTCCTCCAGAAAACCATCGCCGCCCAGAACGATCATTTGCAGTCCTGCCGGCAACTCTCCGCCCACACCTTGAAGCGCATCGCGCCATTCGGCGGAGACAAAGCAGACGCGGCAGCCGGCGTCCCCCAGAATGAACGCAGCCTCGCGCGGATGCAGCTTGGCATTGATGGGCACGGCGGCTGCACCTGCCCACCAGATGCCGTAGAGGGACAACATGTATTCGGCGCAGTTGGCCGACAGCACCGCCACACGATCGCCGGGGACGACCTTCACGGCGCCTTGCAAGTGACCCCCAAGACGGGCGGCAGCCACTACAAATCCTGCGTAGTCGGTCTGCGCGCCCCGCCCGTCCACCAACGCCACCCGTTGCGGAAAAGCCTTTGCCGACCGTTCAAGCCAGAGTGCGATATTCATAACGTAAAATGGTAAGACATTTTCTCCCGTCCGCCACGTCCGGATCGCAGCGAATCCGGACCGTCCCGCCCTACCACCCGCGTATGAACGCCACCGATCCCGGACACCGCGCCGCCAGCCTGTTTGTGTCCTCCACGCCCGCCCTGTTTGTGGTGCTGTGGAGCACGGGTTTCATCGGTATGCGCCTCGGCGCGCCGTACGCGGAGCCGTTCACGTTCATGGTGCTGCGCATGATGCTGGTCGTCAGTATCCTGGGCGCGGTGACGCTGGCGACCCGCGCCCCATGGCCGGGCAGCCTTCCCGAGGCCGGGCATATCGCCGTGGCGGGCCTGATGACCCATGCGACCTACCTGTGCGGCGTGTTGCTCGCCATCGAGCGCAAGCTGCCGCTGGGTTTCGTGGCCCTGATTGCCGGCCTGCAACCGGTGCTGACTGCCATATTCGCCAACCTGTTCCTGCACGAGCGCCTGACGGTGCGGCAGTGGCTTGGCCTGGCGCTGGGCTTTGCCGGCGTGGTCCTGGTAGTGCTTAGCAAGTTCACCCTCGGTATCGTCAACCTGCCGGCACTTGCCTGTGCCGGTGTCGCACTCCTGGGCATCACCGGCGGCACGCTATACCAGAAGCGCTTCTGCTCGCACATGGATCTGCGCACCGGCGGTGTCATCCAGTTTTCAGCGACCGGGATCGTGCTGGCGGTGCTCGCGCTATTGCTGGAAACCCGCGAGGTGCAGTGGACCGGCCAGTTTGTCTTCGCGCTGTTCTGGCTCGCGGTAGTGCTGTCTATCGGTGCCATCAGCCTGCTGTATCTGATGATCCGGCGCGGCGCCGCATCGAAGGTCGCCAGTCTTTTTTTCCTGACGCCATCGGTGACGGCCGTCATGGCCTACCTGCTGTTCGATGAAGCCCTCAACGCGCTGGCGGTGGCGGGACTCCTGGTGACCGCGGCCGGCGTGGCGCTGGTGATGCGCAACCGCTGAGCGCGCCGGCGGCCCCAGCCGCAGACTGTGCGGCAACACACTGACGCCCGGCGATCGCGCGGGCACCATCGCCTTGCAGCATCACTGACGGCCTGCCTGCCCTATGGCCGCACGCAAACCCGGTCACAGCGCTGCTGCAACGGCCGCCCCGGCCGCACCAACCGCCGCAACCAACCGGAACTCATCATGAAACTCAATCCCCTCCTCATCGGCGCACTGTCCCTGCTCTGTGGCTCGGTACACGCCAGCACATTCAGCCTCGATGCCTCCGACATGTGGTGGACACCCAGCGAATCAGGCTGGGGCGCCAACATCAACCAGCAGCGCGACATCCTGTTCCTGACCTTCTTTGTGTATGGCGCCGACGGCAAGGCAACCTGGTTCGTGGCACCCAATGTCCCCTACGTCTCAGGATCGGGAAGCAAGATCCAGTTTTCTGGTCCGCTGTACCAGACCGACGGCAACTGGTTCGGCGGCACCTTCAACCCGGCCAGCACGCACGCGCGACAGGTCGGCAGTGTCACCTTCACCGGCAACAGCGAAAGCCGGGCGACCCTGGCCTACTCGGTGGACGGAACCGCAGTGAGCAAATCCATCGAGCGCCAGACCTGGCGTTACAACGACCTGTCCGGACCATACGTCGGCGTGTCGCTGTACACCCAACCGGATTGTCTGGTTGGCGGCCCGTTCCCGCCGCAGGCGCTGACATCGAACATCCGGATCGTTCATTCCGAGTCGTCAATAGCCATGTCCTTTGTGGACAGTTTCCAGGCATGCACCTACACCGGCTCCTATGTGCAGACGGGCAAGTTCGGCTCGGCCAGCGGCAATTTCACCTGCGACAGCGGCAAGGTCGGAACCTTCACCGCCACCGAACTCGAAGGCAATCTTTTCGCCATCTCGGGAAAATTCACCCGGCGCATCGATGCCTGCACCCTGGACGCCAGATTCGCCGCCGTGATCAACTTATCCCCTTTCCGGGACGCCTGCCGCATGACAGTGCATGGCAGGCGTTCCTTGTAGGTGAAGAAACCCAGTACTGGCG